>CALDNY010000290.1 GCA_937914685.1 uncultured Kordiimonadaceae bacterium | reverse complement strand
CTTAAATAAGCTGCAAACCTGTCCAAACAAACAGGACCACCTTAGTAACTTCCCCCTCTCCCCAATTATAATCCAAGAAACACCCCCAACTATCCCAACCATCAACTGGACAATTCCCAGTAATTCGGGAAAGTCTGAGCGATAATAATTAAGCTCCAGCCCAGGCGCATAAATGGAGAGAGTTTAGGGGTTGTTTTTATTATTTATCTTGTGATTTTATGGCGTCTACTATTTTTTGGGTTCTTTCGTCGTCATTGGCGCCTTTAACACCAATGACCGCCCAAATTACGGTAATAACCCATAGGGGGAAAGTTGCA
Source organism: uncultured Kordiimonadaceae bacterium (assembly GCA_937914685.1). Taxonomy (GTDB): domain Bacteria; phylum Pseudomonadota; class Alphaproteobacteria; order Sphingomonadales; family Emcibacteraceae; genus Pseudemcibacter. The sequence continues at coordinate 6,704 of CALDNY010000290.1, read as the reverse complement.
AAAGACAAAAAACCTAATGAAAATATAAATAGAATGAGACTGAAACCCCAAACCATACCATTAATAATAGCTTGAAAAATTTTTCCTTTTAAAAGCAATGCCAAGGGCGGCACGACAATAGCAATAAGATAAATCATCTAAAACACCTCGTAAATTAAGATCACTCTATTATTGAATGGATTGATTAAAAAACTCAAGTGATTAATTTTAGTTATCCAAAAGTCCCATTTGTACTGCCTTACGATAAAGCGTAGAACGGCCAATCTGAAGACGCTTGGCAATTTCGGTCATTTTGCCATTATATTTATCATGAGCCACCTTAATCATCATTTTTTCAACATAATCCATTGGGTAAACCTCACCATTTTTATCAAAAATGGAAATTAAGCCACCCGATTTAGGGTCAATGTCTTTTGCAAAATTTTCAATATCACTACGGCGGCGATTATGACGTTTATTTTGCCCTGCAATTTTCTTTAATTGTTCAATTATTTGCGGGAAATCATCTTGTGTTATTATATCACTATCCGCTAAGACAACGGCCCTCACCACCGCATTTTCAAGCTCGCGAACATTACCGGGCCATGGATAACCATTCAATAAAGCAAGGGCGGTGCGGTCTAAATTTTTAAGGGCGCGGCCTTCGCGTTTGCATATTTTTTCAACAAAATGATTGGTTAATAGCTCAACATCGCCTTTGCGGCTCTGTAACGGCGGAATATCAACGGGGAAAACATTAAGGCGGTAATATAAATCTTCGCGAAAATGCCCTGCGGAAACAAGATCTTCTAATTTTTTATTGGTGGCAGAAATAATCCTTACATCGACCTTAATCGGTTGATTGCCACCAATGGGGTCAACCTCGCCTTCTTGTAAAACACGCAGTAATTTTACTTGTAAGGCCTGCGGCAATTCACCAATTTCATCTAAAAATATTGTTCCTTTATCTGCGTCAACAAATTTACCTCTGTGATCAATAATAGCCCCTGTGAACGATCCTTTAACGTGGCCAAATAAAATACTTTCCACTAAATTAGCCGGGATCGCCCCACAATTTATAATGATCAATGGCATCTCGCTGCGGTCACTGGCGTTATGAATGGCACGGGCAAAGATTTCTTTACCAACACCGCTTTGACCATTGAGCAATATAGGCACATTAACCATTGCCCCCTTTGAGGCCAGTTTTTTTGCGCTGATTATAGCATCGCTGTTACCAATTAATTTTTCAAAGACATCCATCACTATAATGATTCCTGCATTATGTTATATTTTAACGTCATCTATGTATCAATACGGGACAAATATTAAAAAACATAAAAGATTGTCAAATAAATGTATCATAATGGGACAATGTGATCATAAAATATAGCAAAAATAAATCATTCAAATTAAATTTTTCTCTTTAATAAACCGATATTTATCTGCTAAGTTAATTTCAACTAGAAATATTTAAGTCAATCACTACAAAAGAATTGATCATTTCGAGAGGCGGAAAAATGAAAATAGCCATTCCCAAAGAACGCCGTGAGCACGAAAAGCGTGTTGCTGCGACCCCTGATACCATAAAAAAATTAATAGGCCTTGGCTTTAGCGTCATTGTTGAAACAGGGGCTGGCCTAAAAAGCCAGATCACGGACGAGCAATATAGTGAGGCGGGAGCGACCATAGCCGCTGATGCCAAAAGCGTTTACGAAAATGCGGATATAGTTTTCAAAGTGGGCCGCCCACTACTCAAAGGTGAAGGCGATATTGATGAAATGTCACTGATCAAAGAAGGCAGTATTTTAATCGCCATTCTTGATCCTTTAAAAACCCCTGATCATATCAAAGCCTACGCCGACAAAAATATTTCGGCATTTGCCATGGAATTTATGCCGCGTATTAGCCGCGCCCAAAGCATGGATGTTCTCTCTTCTCAGTCTAATCTGGCTGGTTTTATCTCGGTGATTGATGCGGCCCATGAATATGGACGTGCCATTCCCATGATGATGACCGCCGCCGGAACCATTGCCCCTGCCAAAATAATGGTGATGGGGGTTGGTGTCGCCGGCTTACAAGCCATCGCCACTGCAAAACGCCTTGGCGCTGTTGTCTCTGCCACGGATGTACGGGCGGCGGCCAAAGAACAAGTTGAAAGTCTTGGTGGTAAATTCGTGATGGTCGAAACCGACGAAAGCGGCGAAACCGAAGCGGGCTATGCCAAAGAAATGAGTGATGATTATAAAAAACGCCAAGCAGAGCTAATTGCAGAGACCCTTAAAAAACAAGACATTGCCATCACAACCGCCTTAATTCCAGGCCGTCCTGCCCCTGTGCTTATCACCGATGAAATGGTTGCTAGCATGAAATCGGGCTCGGTGATTGTTGATTTGGCGGTTGAAGCAGGCGGAAATTGTACATTATCAAAACCCGGTGAAATTGTTATCACTGATAATGGTGTTATTATCATTGGTCATCTTAATGTAGCAAGCCGCCTCGCCACTGATGCCAGTGCATTATATTCTAAAAACCTACTTAATTTCATAACACCTTTGGTTGATCCAGAAACCAAAAAGTTAAACATTGATTGGCAAGATGAAATTATAACAGGAACGCTCCTTACCAAGGACAAAGCAATTGTTCATGAGCGCCTAAAGGGAGGAAATTAATATGGAAGACCTTACACAAATCACAGAAGTTGCCAGCCACGGTGCGGCGATGAGCCCTTTTGTCGCGCAAGTTTCATTGTTCGTACTTTCCATTTTCGTTGGCTATTTTGTAGTATGGAGCGTCACCCCTGCTCTACACACGCCCTTAATGGCGGTCACCAATGCCATATCATCGGTTATTATTGTCGGCGCTTTGATAGCGGCTGGCCCTGAGAGCATGACCATGGCAAAAATATTAGGGATCGTTGCCATCGGCTTAGCGGCTGTTAATATATTTGGTGGTTTCGCCGTTACCAATCGAATGCTGGCAATGTATAAGAAAAAACCGACCTCCAATAAGAAGGAGGCTAAATAAATGTCAGAGCTATATATTCATGATATAACCGCCATCGCCTATTTAATATCAGGTGTTTTATTCATCCTAGCCCTACGCGGCTTATCATCACCAGAAAGTTCCCGTAAAGGAAACTATTACGGCATGGTCGGCATGGCCATTGCCATCATCACTACCCTTGCCAACCCTGAAATTGTTTCCTACATGTGGATATTAGTGGCCCTTGCAGTAGGTGGGTTCATTGGTATCATTATCGCCTCACGCATTGCCATGACGGCTATGCCGCAGCTTGTGGCCGCCTTTCATTCACTTGTGGGCTTGGCCGCCGTTCTTGTGGCCGCAGCAGCATTTTTACTGCCCGCTAGTTTTGGTATTGTTGATGCCTCCGGTCATATATTTATGGCAAGCCGCATTGAGATGGCTCTTGGCGCGGCCATTGGTGCCATTACATTTTCTGGCTCCATCATTGCCTTTGCCAAATTAAACGGCAACATGTCAGGAAAGCCCATAATGCTGCCCATGCGCCATCTGATTAATGGGGCTATAGTATTATCTATTTTTGGATTAATCGCTTTCTTTAGCACCGATCCAATATCCGCTACTGGCGCCGGCAATATTATGTGGATCATCATTGGGCTCAGTTTCCTCATTGGTTTTCTTATTATCATTCCCATCGGCGGTGCCGATATGCCAGTGGTCGTCAGCATGCTCAACAGTTATTCTGGTTGGGCCGCCGCTGGTATTGGTTTTACATTGCAAAATAACGCCCTCATCATCACAGGTTCACTGGTCGGATCATCGGGCGCTATTCTAAGCTACATCATGTGCACAGCCATGAACCGCTCTTTCATCAGCGTGATCCTTGGCGGCTTTGGCGGCGAAGATTTAGCGGCGGCAAGCGGTGAAATTGAAACCCGCCCCGTCAAACAAGGAGCAGCAGAGGACGCGGCATTCATTATGAAAAATGCCAGTTCAGTGATCATTGTTCCCGGGTACGGCATGGCTGTGGCCCAAGCCCAACATGCGCTCAGGGAAATGGGTGATATGCTCAAAGCAGAAGGTGTCAAAGTATCATACGCCATCCATCCGGTGGCGGGACGTATGCCCGGTCATATGAACGTGCTTCTTGCCGAAGCCAATGTTCCTTATGATGATGTTTTTGAATTAGAGGATATTAACAGCCAATTTGCCGCAACCGATGTGGCCTTTGTTATTGGTGCCAATGATGTGACAAATCCTGCGGCTAAAACCGACAAAACTAGCCCTATATATGGCATGCCTGTGCTTGATGTGGAATTGGCCGGGACGGTATTGTTCATTAAACGGGGGATGGCTTCTGGATATGCAGGCGTTCAAAATGAATTATTCTTTCGCGATAATACAATGATGCTCTTTTCCGATGCCAAGAAAATGGTCGAAAATATTATTAAAGCTTTATAATTTTTTGACATTTAATCTGGACAATTAAATTTTATTCTGCCGCTTGTTTTATCCAATATTTCGGATATAACAAGCGGTGCGTCTCTTTGATCAATGATTATTTTCCATGCTACATCTGCTTGGTATATTTTTTCAATATCAAACACATTATAAGAGGATAGAATATTTTCAATCAAGGCTTGATGGCTATATTCAGATATTCCTTCAATGATGGTTTTTGATATCTTTTCAGCACTTTTTAACTGGTCCATCGCATGATTAAGCGACCCACCATAGGCCCGTGCCAATCCACCCGTGCCCAGTTTAATACCGCCAAAATATCGAGTTATCACGGCTGTAATTTCACCAAGGCCTGATCCCATAAGCACATTAAGCATAGGCTTACCTGCGGTACCATTTGGCTCACCATCATCAGAAAACCCAAGGATCTGACTGTCATTGGGATTGCCGGCTACATAAGCCCAACAATTATGATTAGCGTCCGTATATTTATGTTTGATAGCAGAAATAAACGCCTTGGCACTAGCGATGTCTGGCGTATGGTCAATATGAACAATGAAACGACTATTTTTAATCACTTCTTGATAAAATAATGGCTGTGTTGGAATAATGAAAGAGATATTGTTTAAGTCTGTCATAGACTATCATTAACATGAAATTATCAATATTTGCTAGTTCGTTTTAAAATATTTAACAAGCTTCTGCCTCATGGTATTTCATTGAGGGCTGCCCTGTATTCTCTTCAATAATGACACGCTCAAGTGGGAAATTAATGGCCACTTTTGTTTCCACCCCAAGCTCACTCTCAATGACCAGATCAGCCTGATGAATTTCAACAAAGGCTTTGACAAGGGATAAACCGAGCCCTGTTCCGACCTCTGACCTTGAGTAACTATTTTCTATTTGTTGAAATGGCTCTAGCACATCTTTAATTTTATCCTTAGCAATACCGATCCCCTGATCGGTCACAGATAATGACAATCCACTTTTCGCATTATGATACGCTGAAATAATGATTTTACCGCCATCCAGTGAGAATTTAACCGCATTGGATAATAGGTTGGTTAAAATCTGCTGAATCATTCTTTCGTCCCCAAGCAGGGCGGGAATATTTTCTGGTATTTCCCAAACCACATCAATATTCTTCTTTAGAGCTGTGTTTTTAAGCAAGCGAGCCGCACTTCTACAAACGCCTTCAATATCAACTTCCACTTCAGTGAAACTCATTTTACCAGCTTCAACTTTTGAAAGGTCTAATATATCATTGATGATGCTTAATAAATGTTGCCCACTATCCCTTATATCTGTGGCATATTCACGGCTTTTATTCTCTGGTAATCTGCTCATGGCATCACTGGCTAATAATTCGGCAAAACCAATAATAGCATTCAATGGCGTTCTAAGTTCATGGCTCATATTAGCAAGAAAATCAGACTTAGCCACATTGGCAACCTCTGCCTGCTTAATGGCAAGCTCTAATTCTCCCTTAATACGACTTCTTTCATCTGTATATTCAATGACCCGTTTAATCTCTGCGCCTAAATCCGAAAGTTCATCTCCGACGACAAGATTATCAACTTCGATACTATTGCTATTACCATCGACAATATTTTTCATAGTTTTTGAAAATTGCTCAATGCGCGAAAATAAACTAATCTTTAAAATATAAGTACCAATGATCCAAACCACCAACATACATATTATAGCAACAATGATTGTCATATATTTTAATTTATCTGATTGTTGGGTCAATAGACGGTCGTCCACATGATCTACTATTGTTATGAAATTTCCTCGACTATCATAAATGACTTTTTCTTCTAAACGGGTCAATGTCACAGGTTCTTCTGAGGGTTGCATGTTAACATCAGAGTTTAAATATTTATCTTTAAAAAACAGCTCTCCATTCATTCCTCTAATTTCCAAATCAGCCTGCACAACTTCGGACATTCCTATTAAACTTTCCCAAATAGAAGTGATCACTAACAATTTATATTGATGGCCATTTTCTTTAATCGGAACAACCATGATATAGTTAGGAACACCATTTTCATCTCCTTCAATCACGGCACTTTCTATATTTTTTAAATTCCCTGCTTGTTGATCATGCTGTTTTAAAATCTTTTGAATAATTGACGCAGCCATATGGGATTTATCCCAATTACCGATTAATATATTATTCTCATCATAAAGTTTAAAAGCAATAATATCAGCATCGTTTTTATCAATGAAAGATTGTGAATTCACTTCTTTCAGATACTGATTGAGCCATTGTTGGT
>CALDNY010000289.1 GCA_937914685.1 uncultured Kordiimonadaceae bacterium | reverse complement strand
TCAGTAGACTTTTCTTGCTCATTATCCTTTTGTGCACCACTTTCATCATCAGTGCTTTCATCGTCAGCGCTTTCATCATCGGCGTTCTCGTCATCGCTGACGACGGGATCATCTTTTGTTGTTTGTGCTTTTACATCATCATCATTTAAAAGGTCGGCATTAGCCTTGGCCTCTGCAGCAATAAGCGCTTCACGATCTGCGACCGGGATTTGATAATAATCAGGATGAATTTCACTAAAGGCGAGAAAACCATGACGATTTCCCCCATAATCCACAAAAGCGGCTTGTAGGGAAGGCTCGACACGCGTTACTTTCGCTAAATAGATGCTACCTTTAAGTTGTTTTTTGGCAGAAGATTCATAATCGAATTCCTGCACTTGATTTCCATCGACGATTGCCACACGGGTCTCTTCCTGGTGGGATGCGTCGATTAACATACGTATTGACATTTAAGTTATCTCCATTGCAAAAACCGCTCAAACTTATAGGACCATTGGTGGTCAAAAAGCGTGCAGGTTTTTGGTTAATTGTTTTAATTTGTTGGTTTATTGTGGCATTAAGAGACTTCTGAAAGAGAACAAAATTGCCATATAAACTAAGGGATATTTTCCTTAAGTTTGAATAACTACTCTTGCTGCTGTTAATGCTTAAATTCATTATTTTCATTTCTGCCTTAAGATATGGCTAGAATTTATTATAAACTTATTTTTAATTTTACTGTTTTAATTTTACTATTTTTAATTTTATTGTGGCTAACACACTTTAATTGATAAGGATTGTTGCCAATATCATATTTTTCAATTTTTGCTTTTGATATGATTAATGCTAACATAGTGAACCTATGGCATCATAACAACATAAAACAGCTAAAAAAATAAAAAATACTTTTTGAATGCAACGTTTTATACTACAAATGTTAATAAATATACATTAAAACTGTTGTGAAAATTGAATATGGACAAGGTTTTTAGGAGTGATTAGGTTTTTTATGGCAATATTTAATTTAAATTCAATGATTAAATGCTTTTTTCTCATTATGGCTTTTTCTGTCGTAATGATTAACCATTCATTTGCTGCGGCTCCTGAAATTACTTCGGCACGTATCGGCGGCGATAATCAAAAAACCCGGTTTGTTTTGGAAATTAGTGGCAATTCATCCTTTCGAACATTCAATATTGCGAACCCTAACCGCATTGTTATTGATTTAGAGGAAGTCAGTTGGAAAATTGGCCCTGGCGGCGCTAAAGGGGCTGGACTTATTAATAATTATCGCTATGGCCTTTATATGCCGGGAACTTCGCGGGTTGTTCTTGACCTTAAAAGCCCAGTTAATATTACCAATGCTTTCACCATTAAGGGAACTGGCAACAAGCCTAATCGTCTTGTGTTTGATTTTACGAAAACAAGCCAATCAAATTTTGAGAAAAATATTTCAAAACCCATCGCCCAAGCACGAAGAATTCGAAGCACTCAAACCCTTGCTATAAAGCCTCAGGGTAAAAAAATCATTGTACTCGACCCTGGTCATGGTGGTCATGATCCTGGCAATTTGGGCGGTGTTAAGGTCAACGGTATTTCGGAAAAGAATGTCACTATATCTGCGGCGCGAAATATTAAAAAAATACTAGAAGCCTCAGGGCGTTATAAAGTCATTATGACCAGAGACCGAGATATATTTTTGAAATTACGAGCCAGAAGTTTGGTGGCTCACCGTAATAATGCCGATTTATTTATTTCAATTCATGCTGATGCCTTTGAAAGCAATAAAGTAAGAGGGGCTACTATCTATACTCTTACTGAAACGGCATCTGACCATGAAGCAGCCCTGCTAGCGGCGCGAGAGAATAAGTCTGATATTATAGCGGGGGTTGATTTACAAGATGAAAGTGGGATCGTACAAAATATACTTATTGATCTGGTCAAACAGGAAACTATGAATTTATCTAATCGTTTTGCCA
>CALDNY010000288.1 GCA_937914685.1 uncultured Kordiimonadaceae bacterium | reverse complement strand
CTTGTTAAAATAACCCCCGCATTCCAAACTATTCCTGAGAAATTACTAGTACCAGATTGTGCATTCCGTTTCGTATAACCAACACTACCTACAGCACTTATTTTTCTATTTAGGCTATAGCCACCACCAATAATAGAATTATACATTTTATTATCTCTACGATTAGAGCTTACCCTCTTACGATAACTATTGGTTATATCCCAAGAAAGCCTAGAAAACTTTGTACCACTATTAATTATTGCTGATATTTCGTGATTAGTAGACCATGTGTCAGTCAACGAAACAGTGTTGAGAGGAGTATTTCCTGAAGTATTTACATGGCTAACTCTATATCGAGTGGTCAAGGTGGAGAAATTACCACCGAGTTTTTTAACAAAATAGGGAGAAACATCATAAATTCCAACAGTCGTCCGGTTGGCAGAACGCGTTACATTAAGTCTCGAAAATGTTGCTCGGGGGTCAACAAATCTTTGGTTGATCCCCGCATTCATATCAATGAATAAATAATCCCGCACAAGTTCAGAATTTCCCGAAGCTTTTAAATTATGACGAAACTCATCCTTATCACCTTGTAGTTCAGGATAATATAAATGGGTCAAACCATAATTGACATCCAGATTTAATCTGGGACCGACGTTGGTGACAAGACCGCCCACGGTAGTTTCAGTAACAAAATCACTTTGGGCAAAATTTGAATTCAAATTAACATCATCAATGTAAACTTCTGCAACAGATATCGCAGGTATAATAGTCAAATCACCAGCAAATGCTGAGGACACGCCCAATGAAGCGCAATAGATGGTTGAAAAGATAGCAGTGGCGACTTTGTTTTTCATTTTTATATTGTCCTGACAGTATCCAACCAAAATTTATTGATTATAACCATAACCATAATAAGAACCGAACCTTTTCTTGCCGGTATGGAAATGTGCTTTATTAAGTATCAAATTGATATTCTTACAGTTTTTAATCAATAGAAGAGCTTCTTTTACTTCTTCTTCTGAAGTTCTATCGGCCTCTACCACAAATAAAACTTGCCCTACATGCATGGCAAGAACGGAAGAAGCGCTGCTGGCGAGCACAGGCGGGCTATCAATAACAATAACGCGGTCATGGTACCTTTGAGCTATTTCATCAATGATCTTACCCATTTTTTCACTGGCAAGAAGTTCTGTGGTAAATGAATGTTTTTTACCTGCAGGAAGAATGCTTAAATTATTAATATCCGTTCTTAAAATACACTCGCTAAGATCAATACTATCATCACCAATGGCATCAATAAGACCTTTACCACCTTTAATGCCCATAGTTTGCATCACATCAGGCTTGGCCACATCCGCATCAACAAGAAGAACGTTCAAATCTTTTTCTTTAGCCATACTCAATGCTAAACTTAAGGCGCAATATGTTTTACCTTCATTGGGCTGAGAGCTTGTCACCATTATGATATTACCATTGGCGATAGCATTATCACCACTGGTGAAGGCATTTATCAATAAACTTCTTTTAATTAGGCGAAATTCTTCAGCAACAAGCACGTTATCATTACTCATTGTCATTATGTTTTTTTCAGTAAGCCGATCTTCATTAATTTTAACTTTTCTTTCTGAATCACCATTATTGACGCTCGTATTAGGCGCACCATATTTGGTAGGTTCAGTCAATTCACCATTAACCGCTTTAGTTTGAGAGCTAATATCAGGAGCCCTTGA
>CALDNY010000287.1 GCA_937914685.1 uncultured Kordiimonadaceae bacterium | reverse complement strand
AAGTCGCTGTATTTTAGCGCTTGAGGATTTTGATCAGGGCGAAATTTTTATAAAAGGTGAGCTATTTTTAGGACAAAAATCACTACGCAGACACATTAGTATTGTCTTCCAAGACCCTTACGGTAGTTTTAATCCACGCCATAAAGTAAGCCGCATAGTCGCAGAGCCATTTTATCTGTTAGATCAAAAAGTTAGCCCAGAAGAAAGAAATAAAAAAGTTAAAAAAATGCTGAGCCTTGTAGGAATGAAACCCAATGATATGGATAAATATCCTCATCAGTTTTCCGGAGGCCAAAGACAAAGGATCGCCATAGCTCGCGCTTTAATCAGTGAGCCATCGGTGATAATTCTTGATGAAGCTACGTCGGCTCTTGATGTATTGATTAGAGAACAAATTTTGGCTTTATTGGCTGACTTATCGGACAGGCTTGGCATATCTTATTTATTTATATCCCATGATCTGGCAACGGTTAAAAATATTACCGACCGCATTTTAGTCATGAAAGAGGGGATCATTGTTGAAACGGGTAAAACTCAGGATATTTTCAATGACCCCAAACATCTCTACACAAAAACATTGCTTGAAGCGACACCAGACATTAAAAAAATAATACAGTAAATAATAAAGTCATGAATAATAAGGAAACTAACAATGAACATACCTTTTAACAGCCAACATATTTTAATTAATGGCGTTTGGAAAAATGCTGAAAATAATGCCACTATTGATGTGGCAAATCCATCTACGGGCCAGGCATTGTGTAAAATTGGCCGTGGTTCTAGCTCTGATATTAATCAGGCGGTCAAGGCGGCGAATGATGCGTTAGGGGGCGAGTGGGGCAGGACATCTGCCATGGAACGCGGTCGAGTTTTAATGACTATGAGTAGGTTGGTATTGGATAATATTGATATGCTGAGCGAGCTTGAAAGCTATGATGTGGGTAAGCCCACTAAACAGGCGCGCGCAGATGCAATCGCCTTGGCCCGCTATTTGGAATTTTACGCCGGTAGTGCCGATAAGGTGATGGGCCATACCATTCCCTATATGGACGGTTATACGGTCTATACATTACGCGAGCCACACGGGGTCGCCGCGCATATTATCCCGTGGAATTATCCTATGCAAATTTTGGGACGCAGTGTGGGCGCGGCACTTGCTATGGGTAATACCTGTGTTTTAAAGCCGGCTGAGGAAGCCTGTTTGACGGCACTGGCTTTTGGGCGAATAGCCGAAGAGGCAGGATTGCCCAAAGGTGTGCTTAATATCGTCACGGGATTGGGTGAAGAAGCAGGGGCGGCACTATCAAACCACCCTGACATTCATCATATTTCATTTACAGGATCCGTCGCTGTGGGTAAATTAATTCAAAAAGCGGCAGGGGAAAATATTGTACCCGTTACTTTGGAGCTTGGCGGTAAATCACCACAAATTGTTTTCGATGACGCCGATATAGACAAAGCGATAGCATTTTTAGTCAATGGCGGCATCCAAAATGCGGGGCAAACCTGTTCTGCGGCATCAAGAATAATGCTTCAACGCGGCATTTATGATAAAGTGTTGAATATGATGATTGAGCGCTATCAAGCCTTGGAAGTGGGGCCAGCTATAGATGATCTTGATGTGGGGCCTGTTATATCGCAAAAACAAAAAGAGGTTGTTGAAGGCTATATTTTAAAAGGCATCCAAAATGGTCTTGAAATTGCGGCGCAGGGAAAATTGGTGGGCGCTGCTGCTGATCCAAATAACGAAGGCTATTATGTGCGTCCAACATTATTTAAAGACGTCTCACCGAGGGAGCAGTTGGCGCTTGAGGAAATTTTTGGCCCCGTCCAAGTAGTGATCCCTTTTGATACAGAAGCCGAGGCTATCGAAATTGCCAATGGTACTGAATTTGGTCTGATAACGGGAATATGGACGGCTGACGGGGGACGGCAAATGCGCATGGCTAAGGCCATTAAGGCAGGACAGATATTTATCAATAACTATGGTGCTGGTGGCGGTGTTGAGTTACCCTTTGGCGGCATTGGTAAATCTGGTTTTGGTCGGGAAAAAGGCTTTGAAGCTCTTTATGGATTTTCGATTTTAAAAACAGTTGCCGCCCATCACGGTTAAATTAACAAATAAGGATAATGCTATGAAATTAAAAGATAAAATAGCAATCGTAACAGGTGGTGCTTCGGGCTTTGGTGCGGGGATTGTTGGTAAATTTATCAATGAAGGGGCGCGGGTGATCATTGCGGATTTAAATATTGAATTGGCTAATGAATTGGCTAATGAGCTCGGGGAACGTGCCTTTGCTTTAAGTGTTGATGTTTCGGACAGTTTGAGTGTGGCGGCCATGGTCGATCAAAGTTTGAAGGCTTTTGGCACCATTGATATTGTCGTTAATAATGCGGGTATTGGGCATATTCCGCAGCCTCTTGATCAATTATCAGAGAGTGAATTTGATCATATTTTTAATGTTAATGCCAAATCGGTATATCATATGGCCTATCATATAGTGCCCATTATGAAAAGAGCCAACAAAGGGGTGATTTTAAATGTGGCGAGTACGGGTGGGGTTAGTCCGCGACCTAATCTAACATGGTATAATGCCTCTAAAGGGTGGATGATAACCGCTACCAAGGCCATGGCGGTTGAATTGGCCCCTTTTAATATTCGGGTTAATGCCATTAATCCTGTGGCGGGGGAGACACCGCTGCTTAAAACGTTCATGGGTGAAGACACGCCCGAAATCCGCGCCAAATTTCTAAGCTCTATCCCCTTAGGCCGCTTTTCAACGCCAGAAGACATGGGCAATGCCGCTTGTTTTCTGTGCAGTGATGAGGCCAGTATGGTGACAGGGGTCGCTATGGAAGTTGACGGGGGAAGATGTATTTAATTATGATCAAAATTAAAACAATAAGCGAGAAAATATATGTTTAAACCGGGACCTTTAAATTTAATCACTGATGTTGAGGGAATTTCCGTTGGTCATTCTGCGGATCAGGACGCAAAATCGGGTACCACAGTCTTATTATGCCCCCAATCGGTCACGGGCGGGGTTGATGTGCGTGGCGGCGGTCCGGGACTTCGTGATGTGGAAGTGTTAAGTGCTGAAAACCTTGTGGGTCGCGCTGATGCGGTTGTGTTATCGGGTGGTACGGTTTTTGGTTTGGCAGCAGGCGACGGGGTCGCAAGCCAGCTATCATTGGACGGGGTTGGCCTTAAAATGGGTGCTGATTTACCGACAGTGCCGATTGTTGTCGGAGCCATATTATTTGATCTTGCTAATGGCGGCAACAAAGATTGGGGCTTAGAGCCACCATACCGTAGGCTTGGCCTAGAAGCATTAGAGGACGCTAAGAAAAATAAAGGAAATGCTTTTGAAATTGGTGCGGTCGGGGCAGGACTAGGGGCGGTTTCCGGTCAAAAACAAGGAGGGGTCGGCTCTACTTCATTGGATTTAGGGGGCGGCATTATGGTAGGGGCGATTGTTGCGGTGAATAGTGTAGGCAGTGTTATGATGCCAGATGGCAAAACATATTGGGCCCAACCATTTGCTATTGGTGATGAATTGGGCGGTCAAAAAGCCAATCCAGATCAAGATGTTGCTACAAACCCGATGCCGGATGATAGTAAATTTGGCGGTATGGAGCCTGGTAAAAATACCACGCTGGGGATTATCGCCACTTCTGCTAAATTAACGTCAGCCGAATGTAAAAGGGTGGCGATGATGGCTCATGACGGTTTTGCCCGCGCTATTCGCCCCGTTCATACGCCATTTGATGGCGATACTATATTTTGTATTTCAGGGGGAACTCAAGAAATTACACAAGGGCCAAATCGCGCCCGACGCCATGGTGAAATTGGCTCAGCGGCAGCGGATTGTATGGCTAGAGCCATCGCTCGCGGGGTCTATAGCGCTAATTAATTTTTGATTTTCTTTACCTAAATTTTTAACGTAAATTTTATTCATATTTTATAAGTACCTTAAGCCTTAGTTAAAGATAAATAGTTATAATGGCTATTATTCTTCAATTAAATGAAGGCTCATTATGACATTAGATATTTTAGCGCGCGCGAAAAAACATATTATCTCCCTTTTGAACAATCAAAAAGGCGGTATCCTTATTCAAACCTCCATGGCCATGATAGTCCTGATCGGAATATTGGGAATTGGTGTCGATATGGGGCGGGCTTATCTTTATCGTTCGCAATTGTCAGGAGCCCTAGATGCTGCGGCTTTGGCGGGGGCAAAATCATTTCATTCCGCGACCAGAAATGCGGAAATTCAAGCCTTTTTTAACAGTAATTTCAACCCGACCTTTATGGGGGGAGTATTAGGGCCATTGGTCATTACAGACGTCAATGTGGTGCAAAAAACACTTTCTGTATCAACCTCAGGCACTTTGGATACTGTTTTTATGAGAATTTTTGGCTGGAATAATGTCGCCGTTTCCAGCAGTGCGGAAACCACCAGTAAACAAACGGGTCTTCAAATCGTTATGGTGTTAGATAATACGGGTTCCATGCGCTCAAGTGATGCTGGGACGGTGCGTATTGATGCCTTAAAAACATCTGCTACGACATTAGTTAGTTCATTATTTGGCAGTGATGCGACAAATCCTAAATTGCAAATTGCTATTGTTCCTTATGTAACAACGGTTAATGTGGGTCACTTATTAAGCAGTGCCTATGTGGATTATACGAGCGTTCCTGCCAGTTATACTTATAATGCTACTGATTTGGCAAAATGGAATGGTTGCGTAGAAGCACGACCAACCACAGCCAATTTATCATCAGGGGCGGCCTATGATGTTATGGCCGAACATGGAGGTGTTGATTGGATTCCGTTTCTGTGGAGGCCCCATTATGATAATAAGCTCTATAATTTAGTGGATTTAAAAGGCCCTAATGGTGAGATTTGGCCCGCGCCTAGTTATCAAAGACCAGGTGGTCCGGGTGAAGGAAAATATGACGCTGGGCCAAATATTAACTGCCCTGCGCCAGTGCTTGATTTTACCTCAACTGCGGCGGATCTTTATACTTATATTAATGGATTATATTATTCATATAACCGCGGCGGGACTATTGCCAATCTAGGGATGATTTGGGGTTGGAGAATGCTTCATACAGGATCACCGTTTTTTAATCCCATCGCTTATGATGATGCCTCAATGGTTAAAGCGGCCATATTGATGACGGACGGTGAAAACTGGATCATTGATAATGGCGGCAAGCATCCATATTATGATGGAAATGATAGCAGTAAAGATGATACTGATAGTTATGATGATGATGGGGATACAAAATGCCCTAGCGGTTGTGCTACCCTTGGTTATGATCCCAAGGACGAAACTGTGGGCCCTGCGGCGGTTGATGCCAGCAATGGCCCGAGTATCGGTGGATATTATAATGGCGATTATTCCGGCTATGGTCGTCGTGATGAAGGCCGCCTAGACGGTGCAACTACAAGAACCGCATCAACGACCGGTATTAATAATAGATTGGCCTATGTCTGTTCAGCCATGAAAGGCATGGGTATTACTATATATACGGTAACTTTTGGTAGTGGTGCGACCAATACGGCCTTGCAAAATCTTTATCAAGGGTGCGCCACTGATAGTGGTAAATATTACCACGCGCCATCAGCGGCCGAATTAAGTGGTGCTTTTGAAGCCATCGCCAACGATCTTGCAGATTTGAGGTTGAGCAAATAAACGATCAGACACAATTGTGAGGAAGGCTACCATCGGCGACAATATTTTGAATTGTGCCGCGACGTGGTCGAAAATATGATTTGTATGTGATCGGCCCAGAAAGCGGTAAAAATCCAATGATAGGCGTATATTGATAGGTTAATTCGGTGATTATTAATATTTGCTTTGAGGTGACAATGGTACTAGCAGGGAAAGTTGCCTGAGTAACCAGACTTCCTTGTGCACCGAAAGTACCTGTACCCGCCATCGCTCCATAACAACGCTTCCAAGCAACCGTAAAGTTATCGGGCGCGGCTCCATCAACGCCATTGCCGATAATAGCCGTAATCACCGCTTTGCCATCTGTTTCAATATTATAGGGCTTGCTAACTTGATTTAGAGCTAAGATCATGTCGCTTACTTGTGCTTCTTGTAATCCTTGGTCCATTTGTGTGAGCAGGTTCGACATGGTATAAGCGGCGCGTGAAACACGCTGATGAGCAACCAGATAAATAGTTAAATCCATACAACCAAGCAATAATAAAGTGACCACAGGAAGTACGAGAGCAAATTCAATTAAGGCAACGCCTTTTTGGTTGGCTTTAAAAGTGGTTATATTTTTTTTACGAAAAATTCGTAGCATTTTTTTGGCCTTTTATTTATAGATAAATCATTCTATACACAAATTACATTGGCGCTTGGTGTCCAAGCAACCCCACCGAATGGCTCATTTCTTACCGCTGTGGAGGAGGTCAGAACGATACTGTTCTTTCCTGTGATGTTTTTTAAAATATTGCCGCTAATATAAGGCAAATCTACTGAAACATTCATCACCATGATGTTTTCACCCGCACCCGTTCCTGCCGCGCCCATGTCAGCGTCCCAGGCCGCGTTATTATTAATATCTGTATAACATTCACCAATATCGTACGTGGTATTGCCATTAGTGTCGGTGAAAGGTTCTGGTTGGCCGATGTTGGCGAAGGAATCATAAATGCTCATGTTAATGCTAACAACGCTATCCTTGGCTATAGATGTGAGGGCGGTTTGAACATAATCTTTAATATAGGCATCACTGGTGGCAAAGCCGGCGGGAACATTACCAGTGATGGCAATCCGCGTTGATTCAGTGACAGCGCCTTCTAAGGCTGAATAAACCATGAAAACACGGCCCATTTCAACAGAGCCGAATATTAAGGTCATAAAAACTGGCAATAATAGGGCATATTCAACCGCCAAGGAGCCGATTTCAGAGGATTTGATCCCTAATAAAATAGTTTTTAATTTGTTTTTCATCATAACATAGCCTGCATAATAGCTTAATTCTATTAGCCAGTATGACAAACTTAAGTTAAGGGACGTTTAAGAAGTCTGTAAAATAACGTTAAAACTTTACTGAAAAACAACGATAAGTGCCAAAATAATCTCTTTTAATGAGAGAAGAAAACAGAAATTTCTTGATTGGTAAAGAGGGTTTTTGTGACACCGCCAAAAATAATTTCCAAAAGCCGTGTATGACCCCAAGCCCCTGCTACAATCAGGCTGACGTCTAATTCCTTGGCAAGCTGTAGGATGCGAGAGGCGCGGTCATAATGCTCTTCTTCGTTAATGCCTTTTGCTTTGATGCCATTACGTTTTAACATTTCGCATATTTTATCAGTCGGTGTGTCATTCTTTTTATTTTCAGAAATTGAAACCACGGTCACTTTTTTCGCAACCTTTAAAAATGGCATGGCATCATGAACGGCGCGCGCGCTTTCCGCACTAGCGTCCCACGCGATCAATATATTATCGCCAATATTATCATTAATACCCCCGGACGGAACTGTGAGCACAGGCAGAGAGCTTTCCATCATAAAACGGGCCATGGTTCCCATAATATCTGTATAGGTATCATCGACTTGACTAAATATTGTAAGATCAGAGGTGCGTGAATATTGTTTAAGAAATTGCATGAAATCGCCTTCTTTTTCGCACCATTCATAAGATTTTATGTTTGCTTTGATCATATCCAAGAAGTTTTTTTTCTGTTCAACTGCTTTGCTTTTTTGAGTTTCCCAGATGTGGGTATAAAGATCATAAGAATAATAAGCATAAGGCGTTAATCGTTCTAAGGATTTCAAGGTAGGAACCACATGTAAACCTTTAACATGGGCATCAAATTTTTTGGCAATAACAATCGCGGATTCAATTCTTGTATTAACATCCTCATCATTGCCAATTGGTAATAAAATAGACTTAAACATCTTTGTCTCCTGTGATATATTGCCATGCTATCATTGTGCCATGATTTAAAGGATAAGCTTTTTTCAATTAAAAAATTTGACTTAAATCAAGAATAAAACATTTAAAAAGTTTTTTTATTTACAGTCTTTAGAAAAAAGATATCCTAATTAATATGCAGACAATCAAAAAAATTCTTATCGCTAACCGTGGAGAAATCGCCATCCGCATCATGCGTGCGGCGACAGAGCTTAAAATCAAAACAGTTGCTATCTATTCCCATGAAGACCGACTAGCACTTCACCGCTTTAAAGCAGATGAAAGTTATTTGGTAGGGGAAGGGCTAGGCCCTGTAAAAGCCTATTTATCGGGTGATGATATTATTACTATTGCAAAATCAGTGGGCGCGGATGCCATTCATCCGGGCTACGGCTTTTTATCCGAGGATCCAGAATTTGCCGAGGCGGTTATGGCGGCAGGAATGATATTCATTGGGCCAACGCCGCGCGCCATGCGCGATTTGGGTAATAAGGTGGCGGCCAGAAATATTGCCATTAAAGCGGGGGTTGCCGTAATTCCCGCCACAGAGCCACTGCCTAAAGATATTAAAAAAATTCGTAAAATGGCCGATGAAGTCGGCTATCCCATCATGTTAAAAGCCAGTTGGGGCGGCGGCGGTCGCGGTATGCGCATCATCCGTAATGCCGACGAATTACAATCCCAAGTCAACGAAGGGCGGCGCGAGGCCGCCAGTGCTTTTGGTAAAGATGAAGTATATTTGGAAAAAATGGTTGAACGCGCTCGTCATATAGAGGTGCAGATTTTAGGCGATAACCACGGCAATATTGTCCATTTATTTGAACGGGATTGTTCAATACAGCGGCGCAATCAAAAAGTAATAGAACGCGCTCCTGCCGCCTTTATGAATGATAAAGAACGTCAAACATTATGCTTGTCGGCCATAAAATTAGTTCAATCGGTAAATTATTCAAACGCGGGAACCGTTGAATTTTTAATGGATATGGATAGCGGTAAATTTTACTTTATCGAAGTCAATCCGCGTATTCAGGTCGAACATACCGTAACCGAACAAGTAACGGGGATTGATTTGGTTAAGGCGCAAATTTTAATTGCCGACGGCGAAGAAATAGGCTCGAAAAAATCTGGTGTTCCAAAGCAGAAAAATATCAAACTTAATGGTTATGCCATGCAGTGCCGCATTACCACGGAAAACCCCGAGGATAATTTTGTTCCTGATTATGGTCGCATTACTGCTTATCGTGGTGCCACGGGTTTTGGAATCAGGCTTGATGGTGGTACCGCCTATTCAGGGGCGGTCATCACCCGTTTTTATGATAGTATGTTGGAAAAAATTACGGCTTGGGCCCCTGATCCTGATCAAGTGATCGAACGGATGGGCCGGGCCCTTAGAGAATTTCGTATTCGCGGTCTGGCGACAAATTTGAATTTTTTAGAAAATCTTATTAATCATCCGACCTTTCGGGACGGCACTTATAGCACCCGTTTCATTGATCTAACCCCTGAATTATTTCATTTTAAACCCCGTAAAGACCGGGCGACAAAATTGCTTAATTTCATTTCAGAAGTGATTGTTAATGGCAATAGTGAAGTTAAAGGCCGCCGATTACCCATTGTCAGTCCCTTGCCAAAAGCACCAAAAGCTAGTCCTCTTGAAATTCCCCAAGGTTCACGCGATATTTTTAAAAAATTAGGGCCAAAAGGCTTCGCCGATTGGATGCTTGATCAAAAAAGGTTGCTGATCACCGATACGACCATGCGCGATGCCCATCAATCGTTACTGGCGACCCGTATGCGCAGTTATGATATGGTCAAAATTGCCCCGACTTACGCGCAAAATATGTCGGATCTATTATCCATAGAATGTTGGGGTGGTGCCACATTTGATGTGGCCTTACGCTTTTTAAAAGAATGCCCGTGGCAGCGCATTAAAAATATTAGAAAAGCGGCGCCAAATATCCTAACTCAAATGTTACTGCGTTCATCAAACGGGGTCGGTTATACCAATTACGCCGATAATGTTATTGAATTTTTCATTAAACAATCGGCAGAGGCCGGTATTGATATATTCCGTGTGTTTGACAGTCTTAATTGGGTTGAAAATATGCGAGTGGCCATGGACGCGGTGATAGAGAGCGGTAAAATATGCGAAGGGACGGTCTGTTATACGGGCGATATTGATGATCCTGATCGGGCTAAATATGATCTTAAATATTATGTTGATATGGCCAAGCAGCTTGAAAAAGCGGGGGCGCATATTTTAGGCTTAAAAGATATGGCCGGTTTGCTTAAACCAGCGGCGGCGACACGTTTGATCACGGCTTTGAAACAAGAAATCAGTATTCCCATTCATTTTCACACTCATGATACTAGCGGCATATCGGCGGCCAGTGTGCTCGCGGCGGCAGCAGCAGGGGTCGATGCGGCAGACGCGGCAATGGATAGCTTTAGCGGGCTTACTTCCCAACCGAATTTAGGCTCGATAGTAGCCGCCTTAAAGGCGACGGATCGCAATACGGGGCTTGATAATGCCACTATTCGTCAATTGTCGGATTATTGGGAGCTGGTGCGGCGCCAATATATGGCTTTTGAAAGTGATATTCGTTCTGGGGCATCAGAAGTTTACCTTCATGAAATGCCGGGTGGACAATTTACCAACCTTAAGGAACAAGCGCGCACTATGGGCCTTGAAGAACGCTGGCATGAGGTGGCTATGGCCTACGCCGATGTTAACCGCATGTTTGGTGATATTGTTAAGGTCACGCCATCGTCCAAGGTGGTTGGTGATATGGCGATTATGATGGTTTCAAGCAATTTAACACCGGAAGATGTTGAAAACCCAAACAAAGACATTGCCTTTCCCAATAGTGTTGTTTCCCTATTTAAAGGCGAAATTGGCCAAACTTATCAAGGCTTCCCAAAAGCATTGCAAAAGAAAATATTGAAGGGCGAAAAACCATTAACAGAACGACCCGGTAAATATCTTGAGGCGGTTGAGCTTGAAAAACAACGCAGTGATGCTAAGGATAAAACAGGCGAAGAGGTTAATGACCATGATTTGGCGTCTTATTTGATGTATCCGAAAGTTTATGAGGATTTTGCCAAAACCCGTGGTGAATTTGGCCCGATTAGCCATCTTCCCACCAATGTTTTCTTTTATGGAATGGTGCCTTTTCAAGAAATTATGGTTGATTTGGAAGCCGGAAAAACCCTCGTCATCCGTTGTCAGGCCATTAGTGATATTCATGAGGACGGGACGGTTGAGGTGTTTTTTGAGCTTAATGGCCAACCGCGTGTCATTAAAGTTAAGAAAAAAGGCATCGATGTTGCCATCAAGGAAAACCGCAAAGCTGAAAGTGCCAATGAGCATCATATTGGCTCACCGCTTCCTGGAATGATTTGCAATGTGGCGGTTAAGGAAGGGCAAAAAATTGTCACGGGCGATTTATTATTAAGCATTGAAGCTATGAAGATGGAAACCACATTGCACGCGCAAAAGGACGGCACCATTAAAGAATTATTGGTGAGTTCAGGCGATCAGGTTGATGCCAAGGATTTGCTGATGATAATGGCGGGGGACTAAATTTTATTATTTTAGATTTGGCAATTTACTATACAAAAGTAGAATTTGTTTGAATATTTTCAATTTAATACTATTGTAGGAACAGGTAA
Organism: uncultured Kordiimonadaceae bacterium; assembly: GCA_937914685.1. Classification (GTDB taxonomy): domain Bacteria; phylum Pseudomonadota; class Alphaproteobacteria; order Sphingomonadales; family Emcibacteraceae; genus Pseudemcibacter. The sequence goes on along the minus strand of CALDNY010000287.1, from coordinate 3,559 downwards.
TCGCATTATTGACAATAGTATCGACATGACATTGACGAAATGACTTTAAGTTGAAATTCAGCTTTTATAAATGGGAGGGTTGATGACAATCGAAAAAAGAGCGCGGCATAATAAAATTAATTATATCGAATTCGCCGCCCATGATTTAGACAAAACTAAAGCATTTTTTAGCAATGTATTTGGTTGGAAATTTACAGATTATGGCCCCGATTATACCACATTTGAAAGCCGCGATATAGATTGCGGATTTTTTAGAGCGCAGCTGGCTTCAAAAACGGAAAACGGTGCTGTTCTTGTGGTTTTTTACAGTGAAAATTTAGAAGAAACTCAAATGAAAATCAAAAGCTCTGGTGGTACGATCAGTCGTGAGATTTTTCATTTTCCCGGCGGGCGACGCTTTCATTTTATTGAACCAAGCGGCAATGAAATCGCCGTTTGGAGTGATGTTGATAAAAATAATATTATCAGTGTATGAAAAGCACTGGGATTTGCTGATTATTAAACAGTATTTTTGTCACGCCGCCGTAAATTAGCTCGGCAATGCGTGAATGAGCCCATGCCCCTGACACGATTAGATCGGCGTCTAGGTTAAGGCAGGTTTCCATGATTTTCGCGCCAATATCAAAATGAAGAGTTTCTGTTAGCCCCTTGACATTGACGTCATGACGGGCAAGAAATTTGCAAATTTCAGCGGTTAAAATCTCGTCTTTCTTTTCTTCGCAAATGGATAAAATAGTCACATTTTTGGCGATTTTAAGCAATGGTATGGCGGCGCGTATGGCGCGGGTACTTTCAATGCTTCCGTCCCAGGCCACAATGACATTATCCATGGTTTGAAATTTTCTTTGTTTAGGCATAGTTAGTACGGGAATACCGCATTCAATGATAAAGCGCGATAAAGTTCCCATGGTGTCGGTTATGGAATTGTCGCCTTGATTAATGATGCAAAGGTCGGCGCTTCTTGCGTGAAGTTTTAAATGTTTTAAAAATTCGCCTTCTTCCTCGCGCCATTCATAGACTAGATTGCTGCTGTTAAATATATCATGGAAGGCTTGCTTGTTATTTTCGCTCTCTTGATTTTGATTATCGAGAATCTGTTGATAAATTTCATAGGATAAATAGCTGTAATCACCAATGATTTGTAAGGATTCGATAGTCGGTACAACACGTAAACCTTTAATATGGGATGAGAATTTGTCACCAAGTTCCAAGGCTATTTTGAGGCATTCAATAGAATTATCAACGCCATCTACCGGAAGCAATATTGTTTTATACATTTGCAATTCCTTTATATGATTAAATCAAAAGAGATAATACTTGTAATATGTTACCTGATTTTAGAGGTCATTGCATTAAAATAATTGATAGAAATGACGGTTGTTTTATTCATAACGCAATGCTTTGATTGGGTTGGTGCGGGCGACGGCGTAGGAGTTGCCCGCTACTGTAGTCCATGCAATCAGCAGGGCGAGAAGGCCTGCGATTAGGCATAGGGCGATGATGATGATGTTATCGATGCGATAGACGAAATTTTCCAACCAACGGCTCATGGCATAGAAACTGAGCGGCCACGCTATAAGATTAGCGATAATAACGGGCTTTGTGAATTGCCAGACCAGTAATTTGACGATGTCAAATGTATTTGCGCCCATGACTTTGCGGATGCCGATTTCTTTGGTGCGACGTTCGGCGGTAAAATTAGCGAGGCCGAAAAGACCAAGGCAAGCGATGAAGATGGCGAGGGCAGAGAAGGCAGAGAACATTTTCATTTGGCCTTTTTCAGTGACATATTGTTCGCCAAGCGCATCAGCTGCGTATTTATATTCAAAGGAAACGCCAGGCATTTCTTGTTGCCAAATTTCTCTTGCACCATCGATAATATCAATGGGGTTTCCTGAATATCTTACTATTACAAAATAGGGACGTTTGGGCATAAGTTGGTAAAATTCCGGACCGACCTGTGTTTTTAAATCTACGAAATGGACATCATCTATGACGCCAATGACACTGAATTCTGCCTCAAGTAGTTTTTGAGCGCCATCATCGCCAACTTTGCCAACATTCATATAAAGCATTTTACCAATGGCCTCTTGCGCTGTTCCTAAGCCAAGTCGGCGAACAGCAGATTTATTTAAAATAATACCGCCAGTATGGCCTTCTCCTGCCACTATTTGTTCACGAGTAGCACGTTGATCATTGCGGTCTCTTTCATAAGAACGCCCGGCGATAAGCGGGATGTCGTATGTTTTAAGGAAATCATATCCAACGGGTCTAAATGTTATCATTATCGGATTATATTCAGTTGTTTGTTCTGTTCTTATCGGATCAGAAGCAGTGAAGGCACGACCGGGAGAAAAACCATCAGAATAGGTCGTGCTTGAAACACTATTCAATCGATTGATCCGTTTGGTGATTATGTCAATTTTTTCTACTAACTTATTATAATCATTGCCATTAATAATAAGTAAGTTTTCTTTTGTGTAGCCTAAATCCATATTTTCTGTGAACTTCATTTGTGCGAAAATCACGGCTGTGGCGACAAATAATGTTATCGAAATTGTAAATTGTAAAAGCACTAAAAATGATCTTAATTTTATGGATGAATTTGTCTCGGCGGATTTATTTGCACTTAAAACAAGAGCAGGGCGAAAATTTGAGAGTATGAAGGCGGGATAAATACCGGCTATTATGCCAATGAATATAGCGAAAAATGTTATATATAAGATATCCATTGAAAAATAATCAATGATTAATTCTTTGCCAATTGTGTGATTATAAAGGGGCAGTAAAATTTCAATAAGAAGCAAAGCAATGAGCAGTGAAAAAAATGTAATCAGAATGGATTCTCCCAAAAACTGAAAGATTAAGTTTTTTCTAGTCGCCCCCATTGTTTTGCGTAAAGCGACTTCTTTTGCTCTTTGACTAGCCCTTGATGTTGATAGATTCATGAAATTGATGCTCGCAATGATTAATATAAGGATTGCGACAATTGAAAACATAATTACAGTGTTCAAATTCCCCTTTGGCACAAGGATGAATTTCCCTTGAGCCTTTAAATGTAGGTCTGTTATATGCATTGCTGATAAAGTAACTGCATCACGAGGTTTTAAGTCCGGGCCGCCGAACGGAAGCTTAGGATAATGGCGATCAATAAAACTTGGAAAGCGGCTGGTTATGTCTTTTATATCAGTATTTGGTTTTATGGTAAAATAGGTGAAGGCAAAATTACTATACCATGTTGACCAAATATTGCCCTCAAAATCTTCTTCTGCTACAAGAACCATGCCATTGATGGCAAGGACAGTGTTGTCAACGTGATCCTCTATCACGGCTGTTATATGATAGTCTTTAGTGTGATCAAAAAATTTTACTGTAACAATTTCGCCAATTGGATTTTTATCACCGAAAAATTTAATAGACTGGCTTTGGTTTAAAATTAAACTGCTTTTATCATTTAAGGCTTCAGCTATATCACCGTAGATAGTTTTAAACTCGAAAATTTTGGGTATTTCTGCATCGACTAATGCGATAGACAGTGGGAAATTATTATTATCTTTAA
>CALDNY010000286.1 GCA_937914685.1 uncultured Kordiimonadaceae bacterium | reverse complement strand
GAACTGTAACAGATATTATTTCTCTAGCTATATTTCCTGATGAAATCGCTGCTGCTGCTTTTTCCTGACTCCATAGTGAGAATTTATCCTGATCTTCGCGACTGATATTTAATTCACGGGCGAGGTTTTCTGCAGTTTCAGGCATGGCATCTGTGCCATATTGTTTTTGTAGCTTTTTATTAATAAAGCGCCACCCCATCGTTGTGTCATACATAGTTTGCGTGCGGTCATAAGGATTTTGCGCTTTTCCCACCACTAAAGGCGCCCGTGACATGCTTTCAACACCGCCTGCTATGGCAAGTTCAGCTTCACCAACCCGAACAGCATTTGCCGCGATACCACAAGCATTAAGACCAGAACCACATAAACGATTGACCGTACTGGCGCCAACCACTTCAGGCAATCCCGCCAGTAATGCCGACATGCGAGCCACATTACGGTTATCTTCGCCCGCTTGGTTAGCACAGCCATAAGTAACATCATCAATTTGAGCCCAATCAACGTTTTTATTGCGGTCGATCAGGGCTTTAATAGGAATTGCCCCAAGGTCATCAGCGCGAACCGCCGCAAGTCCTCCGCCGTAACGGCCAACAGGGGTTCTAATCGCATCGCAAATAAAAACATCTTTCATGATTAAGCCTTTAAAATTGGTTTTTCATTTTCTTTAAGCCCCCGAATACCGCTTCGGTAAGTCGATCAATTTCAACTTCTGTCATTACCGTCGATAATACTCCAGTACAGGTATTAATCATCATAATGCCATCATCAAATAAATGGTCAAGTAAGGTTTTTGTTAGGGCGGCCTCAGCAGGGGTGACATAGCCGTCACGGTAACTGATCGGTGCTTTTTCTTTCATATGAATACGGAACATTGAGCCCACACCGGTCACGCAAACGGGGACATCAGCAAGTTTTATCGCTTCATTTAATGATTTGCGCGCATAATCGGCAAGTTTATTGAGCTTAAGTACTGCCTCTTGATCAAACATCCGCATGGCGGTAAGCCCTGCCGTCATGGTAATAGGGTTGGCCGAAAATGTTCCTGAATGGGGGAAGAGTACTTTATTGGCCAAAGGGTTCATCACATCCATAACATCAGCGCGACCCGCAAGAGCGCCGACAGGAAAGCCGCCGCCGATCATTTTACCCATGGCGCTAAGGTCAGGAATAACCCCCTCATAGGATTGCTGTATGCCGCCGTAATTTGTTCTAAAAGTTATCACCTCGTCGAGCACAAGAAGGCTTTTATTTTGCCTAGTCCAATCATATATCGCTTTAACATAATCTTGGTTAGCGCTAATAAGGCCAACACGGTGCGGCATTAAATCCAAAATCACACAAGCAATATCATCGGCGTTTTCTGCGAGAATTTTAAGGGCGCGTTCTGTCTCATTAAAAGGAATGATCACCACATCATCAAGTGCTTTTTGTGGTGTGCCAAAGGCGACAGGGACACTGTTTGGATTATTGGCATCGCCCCAATTTTCAGGCTTTGATGTTTGGCTAACCTCTGCATAATCATAAAGGCCATGATAAGCGCCTTCAACCTTGGCAATTTTGGAACGTCCCGTAAATGCCCTCGCCGCTTTAAGGCAACTCATCACCGCTTCGGTGCCGGAATTGACAAAACGCATTTTTTCAAAAGATGCACTGCGGTTAACAATATGTTCCGCATATTGAATTTCAACTTCTGTGCCGATGGTAAAGGCCGTCCCTTTTGCCAATTGAGCGCTGACAGCAGCGGTAATCTCTGGATGAGCATGACCGTGAAGGAGAGAACACATGTTATTGGCAAAATCAACGCGCTTTACCCCTTCAATATCTGTGACATAACAGCCTTCGCCGCGTTCAACATAAAGGGGGTGAGGTTTGCGCAAGATCGTATTGCGACTACACCCACCGGGCATGACTTTTAGGCCGCGTTCATATAAAGCTGCACTTTTAGAGAGGGTCATTTTTTTTCCTTATTAAGCCGCCAAAAGCGGACAACCTGTTCTAGCTTGAATATAGTCAAAATCTACGCCGGGCGCGAGTTCTACCAATTTAAAACCATCATCGGTGACATCAATGACACCAAGATCCGTATAAATCCGGCTTACTACCGCTTGACCTGTTAAAGGAAAGCTGCAGTTTGCTACCAGCTTAGCATCACCGCTGCGCGTACAATGCTGAGTGATGACGTAAATGGTTTTAACACCCGCAACCAAATCCATGGCCCCACCAACCGCCGGTATTGCATCAGGATCCCCAGTGGACCAGTTTGCCAGATCACCATTTTGGGAAACCTGCATGGCGCCCAGTACGCAAATATCAATATGCTGGCCGCGGATCATGGCAAAACTATCGGCATGGTGAAAATAAGCTGCCCCGGGGATCGCTGTAACCAAACGCTTTCCTGCATTAATAAGTTCGGGGTCTTCTTGGCCTGCCTCTGGTGTATCGCCCATACCAAGCAGACCATTTTCAGTATGATAAATAACCTCACGACCCGCAGGAACATAGCGTACGACTTTTTCAGGAATGCCGATCCCTAAATTAACATAAGCGCCGTCTGGAATATCTTGCGCAGCACGCTCGGCCATTTGATCGCGGCTCCAGCCAATTATCTGATCATTCATGGGTAGGACCTTTCCGCTTTAACCAGATCGGATTCCAGTAATGGGTTTGCTACTATCACCACCCTATCAACAAAAATACCAGGAGTGACAATGATTTCAGGATCAAGATCGCCTATTTCAACAAATTCTTTAGTTTGAACAATGGCTGTTGTTGCTGCCATCGCCATGATCGGCGCAAAATTACGGGCCGTTTTATTATAAATAAGATTGCCGTAACGATCCGCCTTTAAGCATTTAATTAATGAGAAATCAGCCTTCAATCCATATTCAAGAACATAATCACGGCCATTTATAGCACGGATTTCTTTACCCTCACATAACGGAGTACCAACAGACGTTGCTGTATAAAAAGCAGGAATTCCCGCGCCACCAGCCCTGATCCGTTCCGCCAAAGTGCCTTGAGGAACCAATTCTAGTTCGATGTTGCCGCTTTTATAAAGTTCAGGAAAGACTGTTGAGTTCGCGGTTCTAGGAAAGGAGCAGATCATTTTTGCAACACGCTTGTTTTCAATCAGTGCCGCTAAGCCCACATGGCCGCTTCCAGTATTATTATTAATGACGGTTAAATTTTTCGCTCCTTGATCGATCAGAGCATGTATCAGTTCGATAGGGCTACCAGCCTCACCAAATCCGCCGATCATAACGGTGGCACCATCATGGATATCTGCCACCGCTTCATGGATCGAGCTTATTTGTTTATTGATCATAAACTAACGCTTTCTATGATTAAGCTTTAATTGAAAAGAGACCGGCTTCATCATAAATAACACGGTCTTTATAACCATCAAACCATATGGCGTCAGGATTACGACCAACGATCGCCACTTGGCCTTTTTTCGGCGCATTTTCTGCTGAACGAAGTAATTTAAAGATAACGACGCCGTTCTCACCGCCTTTAACCCCTTCCATAGGCTCATTGGTCACGGCGACAACCTCAGTTTTTCCGTAATAATGAGTAATAGAAAGACGAGCGTGTGCTTCTACACCAGAGAGACCGCGCTGTGATGTGTTTAATATATTCCACGCTTCTTCAATGGAAACGTTAAAGGCTTTATGGCCAACAATGTCACGGCCACAGAAGAAATAATGATTTTCCACTTTATTGCGGCGAAGTTCACGTTGCATAATACGCAATGCATCAGGGTCATTATTAATATTTTTAATGATCGGAGCTTGGTTATCAACTGTAATCCAACCGCGTTTGCCAAATTCAGCGATAGCACGTTTTGTGCTAGGAACCCATTCAAGGCCACCACCAGCCACATCAATATAATTACCGTTTTCGTCTTTGGCTAAAAATTCATCAGGATGGTTAAAATGGATCATGAAGCGAATTTTTGTTTCAGGAAAAGCGACGTGGAAATCATCAACCATTTTAAAGAAACTATCATCAAAACGATCAGGGAAGAAGGCCAGTTCTTTTGTTCCAAGACGGATGCTTTCGATACCAGCCTCTGAAAGTGCGGCCCACCATGAGGCAATGCCTTTGTTAGCAAGAACCATAGGATCGCCGCCCGACATTAATATCTCACGAAGTTTTTCGCGGCCAGTTTTGGGGTGATGACCACCATTTTCTTCAACAATTTTATTATGCTCTTTAATATAATTTGTAAGCTCAAGAATATCAGCAAGACCTTTCGCTTGGATTGAACCATCCTCGCGAACGATTTCTTTTTTAGCGATCAATTCTTCACGGTAGCAAAACCGACAATGGGCAGAGCATGTTGAAGCCACATATATAAGACCGAGTTCATATTTATGAATAAGGCCTTCAACAGGGCTATAGCTCATTTGTTTGCCGGGGTCTTCAGAACCAGCAAGGTCAAATGTTTCAGCAGGGCTCGCTTTGATCAATGTTCTAATAGGGGCACTTTGTCTAGCTCGTTCAAAATAATGATGGGTGATTTTAACAGGCATCCGTGCTTCGATATCACGGCCCGTGCCTTTTAAATCTGAAATTGCTTTAATTTCTTCATCAGAATAAAAATCTTTCATATCATCGGGCACTTTGCCATCGATAAATTTTTGAAGACCTGCGACGATTTGACGATCGTATTTTGCATTCTCAACTTTTGCTAAAAAATCAGCTTCGCGTTCTGAAGGTTTATATTTTTCTTTTTTAACGGGGGCTTGAACATTCATAATAGTGACCTTTAATGGCTTTGGATTGATTTGAAGATAATTTCTTATATTACCAAAACTCACTTCAAAATATTGCATAAAATTAAAATTTGCCCTATATTATATAAAAATAAACAAGATGACAACTCATTGTTGATCATGTGATCATGAGTTTTTGTAATGGATTGATGGTAATATGCTCGGAAAAAGACGCCTAATTCCCAGTACAAGTATGCTGTTAGCCTTTGAAGCTTCCGCCCGCAACAAAAGCTTTACCGCGGCGGCGCAAGAATTAAACCTGACCCAAGGGGCTATTAGCCGGCAAGTTGGCGCCTTAGAAGGTCAATTAGGGGTGAAATTATTTAAACGGATCAAGAAAACCATCGAACTTACCCAAAGGGGGGAAATTTACGCCAAGCAAGTCGAAAACGCCTTAAAAATAATTCGTAACGCCTCCCTTAATGCCATGAGTGACAGTCAAGGAAAAACCTTAAACCTTGCCATATTACCAACCTTTGCCATGCGGTGGTTGATGCCGCGTTTTGCAGATTTTTTAAAGAAAAATCCACAAATCACAGTTAATTTTACCAGCAAGCTATCGCCCTTTGATTTTAATAATGAAAACCTCCATTGTGCCATCCATTTTGGTCTTGCCAACTGGCCCGAGGCTAAAAGTACATTTCTAATGGCGGAAGATGCGGTTCCTGTTGCCGCTCCGTCGCTGATTGGAAAATCTATTATAAGTACGCCGCAACACCTGCTTGATTTGCCCCTGATCCATCTTGAAACAAGACCTGCATCATGGAGGGATTGGTTTAAACAAAATAAATTAACACCGCCCATAGGCAAAGGTATGGTTTTAGAACAATTTTCCATGGTCACTCAAGCCGCCGTTGCCGGACTTGGGGTCGCGATGCTGCCGCAATTTTTAATTCAAACGGAACTTGAACGGGGCGAGCTTAAAATTCTCCTTGATATTCCCCTTAAAAATAAAGCGGGCTATTATCTTGTAATTCCCAATGACACGTTAAGTTATTCCCCCGTTGTCGCTTTAAGAAACTGGTTAGTGGAGCAAACAGCAGCAATTGATTAATTATTTGCAATAATTATTTATGGTGCGTCTGGTTGGTTTTCTGGAATAGCATCTTTAAAGGCCTGTAATTTTAAGCAGGCCTCATTAATGCGCATCAATGTGGGATAGGGGGATAAATCGCATTCAAAACGCTGAGCATTATAAATTTGCGGGATTAAAAATGTATCAGCAAAACCGGGGCTATCACCGTGGCAGAAAACGCCGGTTTCGGTTTCTGAGGTTAATTTTGTTTCAAGGGCTTTAAATTCTTGTGCGACCCAATGGCGATACCAACTATTGATTGCTTCTTGATCCTGACCCATATCATTTTTTAAATATTGCAATACTCGCAAATTATTAAGCGGATGAATTTCACAGGCAATAGCATAAGCAATGGATTGAACCCGCACCCGCTGTAACGGCTCAAGGGGGAGAAGTCTATTTTCAGATTTTAGGGTGTCTAAATATTCGATAATAGATAGTGATTGCGGAATCACTATACCGTCAACTTCCAATGTT
>CALDNY010000285.1 GCA_937914685.1 uncultured Kordiimonadaceae bacterium | reverse complement strand
TGTTGACAGAATTTTAGAGGGGTCAACTTCATCGCGAATAGTTGAAATAATTTTTTTAAGAATTTGTTCGCTTTTGCGAATGCGCCTTAATGAAGATTCTCTCTCCCTTATATCGGTAATATCGCGGCAAACTCCGCGTGCCCCTTGCCATGTGGAATTATTATCAATGATCGGGCTCGCCGAGACTTGAACGCAGGCGAAAGAAGCATCACTTCGTTGCAGCCAAATTTCCACATCATGAATAGCATCAAGCGTATCAAACGGGTTAAAGCCTTCCTGACCGACAATAAGGTCGGCGGCTCTTTTATCGTTAAGTTCATAAGCGGTATAGCCTAATATGCCGTTTGGCGAGACATATTTAAAGCGGCCTTTATCATCAGTTTCCCAAGCAAAGTCAGTTGAGCAAGATACGAAATCTTTAAACATCTGTCGGCTATCAACTAAAGCCTTGGTTAAATGATGTTCAACGGTGGTATCTTTGCCAAATAATAACACCAGCGGGTGTTCTTCAGTATTATTAGAATTTACTGGAAAGGCAAAAAGATCATAATGGCGTGCGCCATGGTCATCATCGAGGACTATTTTTTGATTGTCGGGGCAGTTATTATTAAGGCAACGTGTGATAATACCATGAATTGATGGGATTTTGTTTTTAATGGAATGAATTAAGCCATCGGCATAAATATTTTTATGGATAATCTGCATTGAACTATCTAAAAGCAAAGCAGGGCCGTTGAAATTTTCAATTATTTGTTTTTGGAGGAACACATTTTCTGTGTCTTTGTCAGAAACGGATTTTCGACCAGAGACGTTTGTATTTTCTATAATACGTGCAATATTACTATCCATGATGCCCAAAATCGATAAATTAAGTTACTATTAGTTTGATAATTCTATTGTTTAAAAGGTAACGTCTTTGTATTAACAATTCCTTTACGGAACGGAAATTGATCGCAAAATGATAAATAAAATTAACCCTAAAAATCTAAATATAGAAAATCTGAAGTCTTGGGTCTTTGATCTTGATAATACGCTTTATCCTTGGCGATTAAATTTATTTTCACAAGTTGATGAAAAAATGGCTCTTTATATTTCCAATATGTTTGATATTTCCCATCAAGAAGCTAAAAAAAAACAAAAACATTTTTTTCAAAAATATGGCACAACTTTAAGAGGGCTGATGAGCGAACATGATATTTTGCCTTATGATTATCTAAATTTTGTTCATGATATTGATTTTACAATATTAAATGTGGACGAAACATTGAATGACGCGCTTAAAAAGCTACCGGGGGATCAATTTATTTATACGAATGCCTCGACTGAATATGCCCATAATGTTCTTGATAGAATCGGCTTGTCTGGTCATTTTAAGGATATTTTTGATATACATGATGCTGATTTTTTACCAAAGCCAGACATAAGAAGTTATCATAAAATGGTCGATAAATTTGCCATTGATCCTCAACAATCAATCATGGTTGAAGACATAGCAGGCAATCTTAATCCTGCGGCGGAGATTGGCATGACGACGGTATGGGTTCCTACCGATACCCAATGGTCAGATCGGGGACATAGAGAGAAAAATATCCATCATATAGCCACAGACCTACCCCAGTGGTTAAAGGGCGTGACAGAGGGTCTAGAAGCTTGACAGAAGGGGTAAGGCCGTATGGGAAATAACCATCCATTGATATATCCGCATGGCAGAGGCTAATCTTAACCGCCGTAATAGAGAGTACGGGCAAAGATATGGAATTTAGTACCAGTGCGGTATGTCGGAGGCATAATTTATTAAAAACTGCTGTCCTGTGATCGAATTTAGCCTTATTAATAAAACAATTCACAAAGTAAACGAATGCGTTGCTATGGATGATTTAATAATTCTAAAGAATATTTATATTAAAATACTGGAACTTTTTTTTACCAATGACAAATGATAACACCTTAAAATTATCCGACCATATTTTAAAGTCTTTGCGTGGTGCATGGGAATTGTCGCGGGCAAACCCTAAGGCGATGCAATATTTCGATCTCTCCTCTGATGGGTTTTGGAAAAGCTTTTGGGCTCTTGGTGTGATGATGCCAGTATATTTATTGTGGGCCGTCTTTAATATTCAAACAGAACCGCAGACGTCGGGGCCTATGGTTTCATATCCGCTTCTTTCTGAAAGTATATTTTTTCTTTCGATTCTGCCAATAACTGCCTTTGTCATGGTTTATTTTACTAAATTTATGAAAATTAGTGAAAATTACGCCTTGATGGTAATTGCCTTTAATTGGGTTAATGCGCTGGTTTTTTGCCTTGTGACTATTGCAACTATTATCTTAGGCACAGGGTTGGTCGGGGAAGGAATTTCATTTTTTATCTTAGTGATGTTGAAATTTTATTTCACCATCTATGTAGTTTGGTTTACATTGAAAATTTCTTTAGGTATCAGTGGGTTACTAGCGGCTGGTGTGTTTTTATTCATTAGTTTATTAAACGCCTGCATTCAAGTATTATTGCTGATGGTCTTTAACCCTGACTATTTTGAAGCGGTTTTTGCCGCGGTTAATATTCAACCTGCATAAAATAAAGACCGTCAGGTGGGGCGTTAAAACCGAGGGCGTTTCGGTCTGCGGCGAGAAGGGCATTTTCAAGATCTTGTTTAGTCCATTTGCCCGCGCCTACATAATAAAGGCATCCGACCATTGAGCGTACTTGATGATGCAGATATGAAATAGCTGATGTATCAATATAGATATTCTCACCGTCCCTAATGACGTTAAGTTTTTCCAATGTTTTAAGGGGTGATTTCGATTGGCATTGAACGCTTCTAAAGGTGGTAAAATCATGCTTACCTACCAGAATTTGCGCGGCGTCATTCATGGCATCAACATCTAATTTTTCTTTAATTTGCCACGCTTTGCCGCGCAGGAGGCTTAATTTGGCGCGTCGATTGA
>CALDNY010000284.1 GCA_937914685.1 uncultured Kordiimonadaceae bacterium | reverse complement strand
ATGAGAGCAATTAAAAATAGTGCGGTTGTAACAGCCCTTTGGCTCATATCTTCAGTTTCAGTTATAGCTGAGGGGAGAGTATTTCAAATTGAAGATATGCATAAAATTCAGGATGTGGGTGCACCCTCTATTTCTGCTGATGGCCTAAGTGTTATTTATGATGTCAGCACAAATGACCTTAAAACCGATCAAAAAGTCACTGATATTTGGATGGTGCCTTATAAAGGGGCTAAGGCAAAAAATCTAACCAACACGAAAAATAAAAGTGAATGGGGCGCACAATTTAGCCCAGATGGTCGTTTAATCGCTTTTCTAGGCGAGGCGAGGGATAATAGGGGGACGCAAATTTTCCTTATGAATTCAAAAGGGGGCAAAGCTCGGCAAATTAGTAATATTGAAAGTGGGGTTATCGCGTTTGACTGGGCGCCGGATAATCAAAAGCTTGTTTTTACCGCTTTTGTTGGTGGTGCTAAACCGTCTAAAGCGGGCACTGCCGCGCCGATCGTTATCGACCGTTTCCAATTCAAGGAAGACTGGGTTGGATATTTAGCGGGCGCAAGAAGGCATCTTCATATTTTAAATATTAAAAGCAAAAAAGCGCTTCAGATAACTTTTGGTGATCAAGACCACTGGTTACCCTCATGGTCGCCCGACGGTAAATGGATTGCCTATGTTGCAAAAGACAGTGGGGATACGGACAGAAATCTGAATTCAGATGTCTTTATTATGGCCCCTGAGGCCAACGGTGAAAACCGTCGGATCAGCACATTTAAAGGAACAGATGTCGATCCTTATTGGATGTCCCCTCCTGAATGGTCACCAGATAGTCAGAAAATACTATGGCTTGAGAGCGGTCTGAGCAAATGGATATATTATGCTCCATGGCAAATTATGATTGCGGATATTAATAATGGTGAGATACGTCAAATAGCCCATATTGATTTGTGTTTTTACCTTCCAAAATGGTCATCAGATGGATTATCTATTTATAGTTTGGTGGAGCTGGATCGTTCGACTTTAGTGGCGAAAATTAATGTAGCGACAGAAGAAATAACCTATCTGACGCAAGGTAATAAATTTGCGTTGGCCTTTGATGTGGCCCCCAATGATCACATTGTTGTTCAGCAAAGCGATGATATAACCCCTTTTGAGATTTATGCAGTGGAAAAACAAGATCGGGTTTTAACACACCATAATCAATGGCTCAAAGATATTAAGTTAAGCCCGACAGAACGGTTTGATTTTAACAGTGATGGCCATGATATAGGCGGCTTGATTGTCTATCCTATAGGCTATGATAAAAATAAATCTTATCCTGCGATTTTTCGTCTACATGGAGGGCCTGTTTATCAATTTTCCCACGAATTTATGTATGACTGGCAACTTTATGCGGCTCAAGGTTATGTGGTTGTTGGTATAAATCCAAGGGGATCTTCTGGTAAAGGGTTTGATTTTTCAAAAGCCATATACGCGGACTGGGGTAATGTTGATACACAAGATATTTTGGCAGGGGTAGATTATTTGGTTGATAAAGCCATTATCGATCCACAAAAACTGGGACTTGGCGGCTGGAGTTACGGTGGTATTCTTACTAATTATGTCATCGCCACAGACCCCCGTTTTAAAGTAGCCGTTAGTGGTGCGGGTGCGGGCAACATGTTTGGGATGTACGGTCATGATCAATATAGCCGCGAATATGAACTTGAAGTTGGCACGCCTTGGGAAAATCCGGACGCTTATAAAAAATTAAGTTTCCCTTTTTTACACCCTGAACGCATTAAGACTGCGACCCTTTATCAATGTTCAGAAAAAGATTTTAATGTGCCGTGTTTAGGGTCGGAACAAATGTATCAGGCTTTACGTTCGGTTGGCATAAAAACTCAGCTTGTGCTTTATCCTGATCAACATCACGGTATTGTTGTGCCAAGCTATCTTGAAGACAGAATGCGTCGAAATTTGAACTGGTATAATAGTTTTATAAAATAGGGAGAATATTTTGAAAAGAGAACTTGGGCTGGTAGCGGTGATCGTTACTGTAGTAGGATATGTCATTGGGGCTTCTATATTTGTACTACCGGGCCAACTAGCGGGCTCGGCGGGACCTGCTGTCGTTATTTCATATGCTCTTGCGGCAATGATCGCTATTTTTTCCTGTATCTCATCAGCCCAAATTGGTAGTTTATTTCCACAAACGGGGGCAGGATATATTGCAATATCTAGACTTGTCTCCCCCATGGGTGGCTTCCTTACGATCTGGCTTATGCTTGCGGTCTATATTATGGCTATTGCGCTTATTGCCACAGGGTTTGCAGATTATTTTCTTGTGTTATTTCCTTCTGTGGATCCAAAAATGGCGGCTTACGGGGTTGTTATATTTTTTGGTTTAATCAATATGGGCGGCGCGCAAAACCTTGTCAGGCTACAAACCATTCTTGTAATCGTCTTTATGATTGCATTGGTCGCGGTCTCTATTGGTGGGGTTATGGTTATTGAGAAGGCCAATATCATTCCGTTTATGCCTTTGGGTTTTGATCCGGTTATTCATGCGGTGGTTCCTGCCTTTTTTTCATACGGCGGATTTATGGTGGTGATGGAGCTTGCTGGGGAAATTAAAAAGCCAGAACGGACTATTCCTTTGGGATTAGCGATTAGTTTTATTGTGGTTCTTGTGACTTATATTGCGCTTTCCATGGCGCTTGTTGGTTCGATAAACTGGCAAGACCTTGCCACATTAAACGCGCCTGTCAGTCATTTGGCAGAAAAATTATTTGGTGAATGGGGTAGTATTTTTGTGGCGATCGCCGCCGTGGGCGCGGCAGCAACATCGGTTAATGCATTGGTCCTTGTTGCCTCGCGCGATATCATTGCCTTAAGTGATGATGGTATATTTCCATCTTATTTGTCCAATAGTGGAACAAAAGAGGCGCGCCCGACCAATAGCGTCCTTGTGGTTCTGTTGTTTGCTATCATTGCCCTAATGTTCGGCCAAAGTGTGATGGAATATGCTATATGGGTTTCTGGGGTTACATTATTATATCAAGTCATCATTGGCGTCGCGTTGCTTTATATATCTTCGCGAGCGGTTGAGGCTTACGCAAGTGCGAAATTTAAACTTAAACCAACAACTTTGATCATTTGCGGGCTAGCAATGATTGCCATATCAATGCTATTCCTATATTTTGTTTTTGCAGGAAATAATACGCGCACCATAGCGGCTATTGGCTATTTGGTGTTTGGAATATTATATTATATTTTAAGACAAAAATTCACAGGGAAAAGGAATTTTATTGATGATTGAAACCCATAAAGGCGTCGTCCATCCGTGGTTATGTGATGTGATGGGTCATTTGACCACACGCCATTATACGGCAATGTTTGATGATGCTAGTTATCATTTAGCCCATGCTTGCGGTATTTTACCGTCACAGAAGATGGGTTTTGTCGATGTTGAAATCACCATGAAATTTATTACAGAATTAAAAGCAGGCTCATTGGTCTATATCCGTAGTGCCTTATTAAACATTGGCAATAAATCTTTTTTGGCGCGCCATCAAATGTTTAACTGTGATGATGATGTCCTTGTGGCAGAACAGCAGGCAACGTCTGTTTATTTTGATTTAAAAGCCCGCAAAGCGGTTCCATTATCAGATGAAATAAGAGCGAAGGCCGCTTTATATTTTATTGAGAAATAACCTCGTCTTGTCTATGATGAAATAATTAAATAATTAATGAGACCTCAGCATAAGGCCTATTTTCTAGTTTGATATTACAAGTTTAGAGA
>CALDNY010000283.1 GCA_937914685.1 uncultured Kordiimonadaceae bacterium | reverse complement strand
TATAAGGCCAATTCCAAACCGCTGGGAATTCCAAATACGGCGGCCACGGTAAAAGCACTGGTCACCAACGCCATAGAGCGCCCTCGCCTAGCCATTGGCACCATATCTATCACCATAGAGAGGCTAAGGGCGGTCACAGGGCCGCCGAACATACCCGCCAACACTCTCGCCGCAAGCAGGCTATAACTATCCCAGACGAATGCCGTAATAAAGGTGCTGATCACTAAACCAGTTAAAAAGAACAGAACTGCTTTTTTGCGGTCAAATCGATCAAGAACTTTAGAGAACATCATTGCCGAAAACGCGGCCGCAAAGGTATAAATCCCCCCCACAAGTCCCATTTGTGATGAAGGAATATCAATAGCCTTGGTCAGGTCGGGACCAAGGGGAAGAATAATCATAAAATCAAGAACGTTGGCAAGTTGAATTAACGCGGCGAGCCAAACGATCCAGCGCTCTAATTTAATGTCCGACATTAAAATGACCTGTTGTTATTGGATGGTTTATTTTGGGTCACTATAACGTTGAATATCGATTTCATCAACGCGCATATTGAAATATTTTTTTTTAAATGTTAGCTTATTTTATGTTTAAAAATATAAAAATTATAAGTTTGTTATTCTGTGCTTGTTTTATACCAATTTCTGCATCGGCAAATTATTCAAACGGGGTCATCGCCATGCTTTACGGCGAATATGATCTAGCCGTCAAAGAATTCACAATTTCCGCACAAGAAGGCGATGTGGAGGCCACTTATTCATTAGGCTATATGTATGAAAACCAAGTCGGGGTCTCTAAAGATTATGACAAGGCCTTATTTTGGTATAGAAAAGCTGCCGCCTTGGGCGATCCAAAATCCCAATATATTATTGGTAATATGTATAATCGTGGACGCGGCGTTAAAATAAATCAACATCAAGCGGTAAAATGGTATCATAAGGCCGCAAAGCAAGGCTTTGGCTGGGCTCAATATTTTTATGGTCTTAAATTGGAAAATGGAGAGGGCATCAGAAAAAATGAAAAACAAGCCGCTCTTTGGTATCAACGTGCCGCTGATCAGGAAGTGGCCCGGGCCCAATATAATCTTGGATCTATGTATTATGACGGGCGTGGGGTTAGTAAAGATTATAAACTGGCCTACCATTGGCTCTATATCGCTGATGCTTATGCCCATAAAGACGCAAAAGAATTTCTTAAAAAGATCGCTTTAAAAATATCAGAGAATGATATCGCTACTCTAAAAAAAGAGGCGCATCTTTGGATAAGACGTCATCGGTAAAATAATAGCCATTAAGGGTTCTTAACACTATGAGATATTTATTATTTCTCTTTGTATTTTTGATTACAATACAGGCCAATGCTCAACAAAAACCTCAACAAATTACAGTGGTCGATGGCGTTTCATGGCAATTGGCACAGTGGCGCAAGAAAACCATTTCCAATATCAATTATAAACTTGAATTTTCCATTCCCGCTTTGGCCAAATTGCCTATTAAGGCCGTGGAAGAAATAGTCTTTAACCTCAATGATTTATCCGAAAACCTTCAGATAGATTTTGCAGAAGAAACCAGTAAAATTATCAAGATAAGCGTCAACGGTAGAAACCGCGATATTGTTCATTATAATCAGCACATCATCATAGATAAACGCCATTTAAGGCGGCGAAAAAATAAAATAAAAATCCAGTTTATCGCAGGGAATAGCGCCTTAAACCGCAATCCAGACTATCTTTATACATTATTTGTCCCCGACCGCATGCGCACAAGTATCCCTAGTTTTGATCAACCTAATTTAAAAGCAAAATTTGACTTAACTTTAAACATTCCCCAAAGCTGGAAAACCATTTCAAGCGCACCCATTAAAAAACGTATTGATAAAAATATGCGTTCATCGGTAGAATTTGAACAATCAGATTATATCAGCACTTATTTATTTTCCTTTGTCGCGGGACAATTTAATGAGATTACCAAAACTATTGATGGCAGAGAAATGACCATGCTCCACCGGGAGACTGATCAGGATAAAATCGACCGTAATCTTGAACAAATATTCAAACTACATAAAAGCTCCATTGATTATATGGAAGACTATACGGGAATTAAATTTCCCTTTAAAAAATTTGCTTTTGTTCTTATCCCCAGCTTTCAATTTGGCGGCATGGAGCATGTGGGGGCTATTCAATATAAAGCCTCTTCAATAATGCTAGACGAAAACCCGGCAACAACCGATTTACTTGGTCGCGCCGCCTTAATCGGCCATGAAACCGCCCATATGTGGTTTGGCGATCTGGTCACTATGGATTGGTTTAATGATGTTTGGACCAAGGAAGTATTTGCCAATTTTATGTCGGCAAAGCTGGTCAATCCAAGTTTTCCGACCATTAATCATAGCCTACGCACTCATCTACGACTTCATCCTGGGGCCTACGCCGTTGACCGTTCAGAAGGGCCAAACCCAATTCGCCAGCAGCTTGACAATTTAAACCAAGCGGGCAGCCTGTACGGCGCCATTATTTATAATAAAGCGCCCATTATGATGCAGCAATTGGAAAAAATGCTGGGCCAGGATAATTTTAGGGACGGTCTGCGTCAATATTTAAAAACCTATGCCCATTCAAGCGCCACTTGGCCCCAACTGATAGAAATATTGGATAAAAGATCAGAACAGGACTTAAAAAAATGGAGCGACGTATGGGTCAATAGCGCGGGAA
>CALDNY010000282.1 GCA_937914685.1 uncultured Kordiimonadaceae bacterium | reverse complement strand
GGCCGTACGGTTGGTGCTGGCGTCGTTGCTAAAATTATTGAATAATTAAGTTGTTGTAAAGCGAGCCTTGATAAAAGGCTCGTTTTACTTATTTGTAGGAGTGTAGCTCAGTTGGTAGAGCACCGGTCTCCAAAACCGGGTGTCGTGAGTTCGAGTCTCTCCACTCCTGCCATTTAAATAAATGTGGATTAGTGATGAGTTTTAGAGTATGCATCATTTTAATTCATCAATGATATGGAAATTGTAAGAATGGCAAAGACGAACCCAGCAGAATTTGTGCGTCAAATTCGACAAGAAGTTTCAAAGGTCGTATGGCCGACACGCAAAGAGGCGATGATAACAACTATTATGGTTTTTATTATGGCCTCTGTGATGTCTGTTTTCTTTTTAGGCGTAGATAAATTATGGGCCTTTGTTATTTCACTACTTTTAGGACTTGGAGCATAAATTATGGCAGATGGAGCGAAATGGTATATTGTCCAAGCTTATTCAGGATATGAAAAAAAAGTAGCGGAAGCGATTAAGCAGGCGGCTAATATTAACGGTTTAGACGCGCTAATCGAAGAAGTTCTTGTTCCTATTGAAGAAGTGATTGAAATTCGTAAAGGCAAAAAAGTTACATCAGAGCGTAAATTTTTCCCAGGCTATGTTCTGGCAAAAATGATTATGAACGATGCTTCTTATCATCTCATTAAAAACACACCGAAAGTCAGCGGATTTTTGGGATCGAGTAGTAAGCCTTCGCCGATCAGTGAAAAAGAAGTAAAACAAATTCTTCAGCAATTAGAAGAAGGTGTTGATCGCTGCATGCCAGCTATTATATACGAAATTGGTGAAGAAGTCCGCGTTATTGACGGACCATTTAACTCATTCATTGGTATTGTTGAGGATGTAGATGTGGATAAATTACGTTTAAAAGTCTCTGTTTCTATCTTTGGTCGCTCTACCCCTGTTGAATTAGAATACGGGCAGGTAGAAAAAAACTAGGATTATTTTCAATAGGCTGTTATAAGCCGCTTCTATGAGTCGCCAGAAATAATTTAGAGCAATCTTTCTCTTTTTGGCGACTTATCATTTAAGTGAAAATTTAAATGAATTTGGGCGCAAGCTCATAAACATGTGGAAGGCCAGCCATAGCCGTACCACATCCCTTTAAACGCTCAGGGTAAAACCTGAATATTAATTATTTAAAAGGTAGACAATGGCGAAGAAAATTGACGGTTATATAAAGCTACATGTGCCTGCGGGCGTAGCTAACCCTTCACCACCGATTGGACCAGCTCTTGGTCAACGCGGTGTGAATATTATGGAATTTTGTAAAGCGTTTAATGCGCAAACGCAGGATTTGGAAAAAAAGATGCCAATTCCGACGACGATCACTGTTTATGCTGATCGTAGTTTTACATTTATCACTAAAACACCACCAGCTTCATACTTGTTGAAAAAAGCCGCTAAAGTTAAAAGCGGATCAAAATTACCGGGACGCGAAACAGCAGCAACTGTGTCAAAATCGCAAGTTCAGGAAATTGCAGACATGAAAATGGTTGACCTTAATGCAAACACTGCGGAGGCTGCATTTGAAATTATTGCTGGCACCGCTCGTTCAATGGGTATTGAGGTAAAAGGATAATAGTGATGGCTAAAATTTCTAAACGCTCAAAAGCGATGCTAGACGGTCTTGATTTAAAAATTTCATATTCTATTGAAGATGCGGTTAAAATTCTTAAAGAACGTTCTAAAGTAAAATTTGATGAATCTATTGACGTGGCAATTGGACTTGGTGTTGATCCTCGTCATGCTGATCAAATGATTCGCGGCATGATATCTTTACCCAACGGTACTGGTAAGTCTGTTCGTGTGGCTGTATTTGCTCGCGGTGATAATGCTGATAATGCCCGCGCGGCTGGTGCGGAATTTGTTGGCGCGGAAGACCTTATGGAATTAATTCAAAAAGGTGAAATGAATTTTGATCGTTGTATCGCAACGCCGGATATGATGGCTGTTGTTGGTCGCCTTGGTAAAGTTCTTGGTCCTCGCGGTCTTATGCCTAATCCAAAACTTGGTACAGTAACTCAAGATGTTGTTGCCGCTATTGAAGCAGCTAAGGGTGGTCAAGTTGAATACCGTGTTGAAAAAGCAGGGATCATTCATGTTGGCGTTGGTAAAATAAGTTTTGATCAAAAAGCCATAGCAGAAAATGTTCGCACATTGGTTAATGCTATCGTTAAAGCAAGACCATCTGGGATCAAAGGAACATATTTTAAAACAATGACCCTGACGTCGACTATGGGCCCTGGTTTAAAGATTGATACAGCATCAGCGCTTTCTAATTAAGAATATGTTGATGGGTGCAATGCACCAAAAAAGAATTCCGTTAGCAGTGTCTGACGGGAACTAAGGGCTTTTAAGGAAAGTAATACTCCTTGATAGTCCTGGCTTGTCCGAAACTGCAGGTGTCCGATCCTTTTATAAAGGTGACGATTTAAGCTGAATTGGCCTGCATAGATGGGGTTGTGAATTTAATTCATGGTTTCCGTGCTTAATTTGAATTTATTCAAAGGCGGCGACAGGCATTGGCGATATAACATATTGATATGTTATATTTAATTTGAACGCTAAAGGTTGAATTTATTTAATCTTGGCATATTGAAATCGGAGACGAGAATGGATCGTACTCAAAAAAAGGAAGCGGTATCCTTTTTGAAGGATGTTTTCACTTCATCAGCTTCTATTGTTGTAGTTCGCAACTTAGGTCTGAATGTGGCTGAAATGTCTGATTTGCGTAATGAAATGCGCAAAGAGGGTGCAAACTTTAAGGTTGCTAAAAACCGCCTCGCTCGTCTTGCTCTTGAAGGTACTGATATTGCAGACCTTGAAGGTCATCTCACTGGTACAACAGCACTTGGATATTCCAAGGATGTTGTTGCTGCTGCTAAAGTGCTTGTAAAATTCGCTAAAGGTAATGATAAACTTGAAATCGTTGGCGGTTCTATGGACACTACTATCCTTGATGTGGATGGTATTAAAGCTTTGGCGGCATTACCTAGTCTTGATGAACTTCGAGGAAAACTTGTCGGGCTATTACAAGCTCCTGCTGGAAAACTTGCTGCTATTACGCAAGCGCCTGCTGGACAATTAGCTCGTGTATTTAGTGCTTATGGATCGCAAGGTTAAGCGGTGCTGGTTTCAATTTAATATTTATAATTAATTTAAGGAAAATAAAATGGCTGATCTTAATAAGATTGCTGATCAATTATCTGCATTAACTGTGATGGAAGCTGCTGAGCTTTCAAAACTTCTAGAAGAAAAATGGGGCGTATCTGCTGCTGCTCCTGCTGCTGCTGCCGCTGCTCCTGCTGCTGGTGGTGAAGTTGCTGATGAACAGAGCGAATTTGATGTTGTTCTTACAGCTGTCGGCGAGAAGAAAATTAACGTGATTAAAGAAGTGCGTGCTATTACGGGTCTTGGTCTTAAAGAATCAAAAGACATGGTAGAAAGCGCTCCTAAAGTTGTTAAAGAAGCATGTTCTAAAGCGGAAGCTGAAGAACTTAAAGCTAAGCTTGAAGAAGCTGGTGCTTCAGTAGAACTTAAGTAGTTCTTAAGATTAAAGGTGGTGTGTGAGGCTTTGCTTTTGCACCACCTTTTCCCTTATTTTAAAGGGAGTGGTTTAAACATTGAATTGGATAGAAATAATTTGTTAAAAAACAATAAGTTATCATTGATTTTGAGATTATTTTGATTAATTTTATTATGCCGTTTTCAGGAGTTTTTCTGAAGCGGTTTTGACGTATCTGATTTTTTGTTTATTTATAAATTATTGAATTGTTTTAAAGTGTTGATTTTAAAGTAATTTAATATGATCTAGAATATATTTGGCGAGGGTTGAACATGGCGACTTCTTATTCCAGTCGTAAAAAAGTTCGTAAGAATTTTGGGCGTATTCGGCAAGTGGCAGAAATGCCTAATCTTATTAAGGTTCAAAAGAGCTCTTATGATCAGTTTCTACAAACCGGCGTTGCGGCTGAAGATCGTAGCGATAATGGTTTGCAGGGCGTTTTTAAGAGTGTATTTCCAATTGCGGATTTTGCCGAAACGGCATCTTTAGAATTCGTATCATATGAGTTGGAAAAACCTAAATATGATACAGATGAATGTCAGCAACGTGATATTACGTATGCAGCACCACTTCGTTTGACTTTAAGGTTGATCGTATTTGAAGTTGATGAAGATACAGATGCTCGTTCTGTGCTCGATATTAAAGAGCAAGACGTCTATATGGGTGATCTTCCGCTTATGACAGATCGCGGTACTTTTATCGTAAATGGTACTGAGCGTGTTGTCGTATCGCAAATGCATCGTTCGCCGGGTGTATTCTTTGACCATGATCGTGGTAAAACACAAGCTTCTGGTAAATTCTTATTCTCTGCCCGTGTGATCCCATACCGTGGCTCATGGCTAGATTTTGAATTTGACGCAAAAGACATTATTCATGTTCGCTTTGACCGTCGCCGCAAAATGCCGGTGACCACATTGCTTTATGCGCTTGGTTTAACTCCTGAAGAAATTCTTGATTATTATTATGACCGACTTACTTACAAAAATGTAAAAGGTGGTTGGAGCGTCTCATTTGATGCAGATAGATGGCGCGGTGTAAAGCCGACTTTTGATCTTGTAGATGCAAAAAGCGGTGAAGTTGTTTTTGAGGCGGGTGAGAAAATTACCCCTCGTTCTTTGAAGAAAATTGAAAAAGATGGCATTAAAAATCTTCTTCTTCCTGATGAAGATCTGATCAATCGTTTTGCTTCAGAAGATGTGGTAAATGCTAAGACGGGTGAAATTTATATTGAAGCCGGCGATGAGATTACAGCAGAACATTTGGAAATATTAACCGGTGCTGGCTATAAAACCATTGAGACTTTAAATATTGACCATATTCGTATTGGTCCTTTCATTCGTAACACGTTAATGGCTGACAAATGTCAAAATCGTGATATGGCGCTTTCAGAAATTTATCGCGTTATGCGCCCCGGGGAGCCACCAACGCGCGAATCTGCGGAAGCATTATTTGAAGGTCTGTTCTTTGATGGAGAACGATATGACCTTTCATCGGTTGGTCGTGTAAAAATGAATATGCGTCTTGGCCTTGATTGTCCAGATGATGTTCGTGTTCTGCGCCGTGATGATATTCTAGAAGTCCTTAAAACCATGGTTGATTTGAAAAATGGTAAAGGTGTGATCGATGATATTGATCACCTTGGTAATCGCCGTGTTCGTTCAGTTGGTGAATTGATGGAAAATCAATATCGCATCGGTTTGCTTCGCATGGAACGAGCGATCCGCGAACGTATGAGCAGTATTGATATTGATACGGTAATGCCACACGATCTTGTTAACGCAAAGCCTGCGGTTGCTGCGGTTCGTGAATTTTTCGGATCATCACAGCTCAGTCAGTTTATGGATCAAACAAATCCACTCAGTGAAATTACTCATAAAAGACGTCTTTCGGCGCTTGGACCTGGCGGTTTAACTCGTGAACGTGCAGGATTTGAAGTACGTGACGTTCATACAACCCATTATGGTCGAATTTGTCCTATTGAGACACCTGAGGGACCAAATATTGGTTTGATTAACTCTCTAGCGACTTATGCTAAGGTTAATAAATACGGTTTTATTGAAACTCCCTACCGTAAAGTTGTAAACGGTAAAATTACCGATGATGTTGTTTATCTTTCCGCTATGGAAGAAGAAAAACATACCATCGCTCAGGCTAATACGCCGCTTGATGAAAAGGGTGATTTTGTTCAGGAACTCGTTGACTGTCGCCAATCTGGTGATCATGTGTTGAAAAAACATCTGGATATTACCTTGATGGACGTCTCACCGAAGCAGGTTGTTTCGGTAGCGGCGGCACTAATTCCATTCTTGGAAAACGATGATGCTAACCGTGCGCTTATGGGTTCAAACATGCAACGTCAGGCCGTGCCTCTACTAAAAGCGGAATCTCCGTTTGTAGGAACGGGTATGGAACGTGTGGTTGCCCGTGATAGTGGAGCGGCTGTTGTCGCAAAACGCGGCGGCGTTATTGACCAAGTGGACGCGATCCGTATTGTGATCCGTGTTACGGATGATATGGATAGTGATGTCTCTGGTGTTGATATTTATACGCTCTCAAAATTCCAACGTTCGAACCAAAATACCTGCATTAACCAACGCCCCATTGTTAAAGTGGGAGATATTGTTAAGGCTGGTGACGTTCTTGCTGATGGTCCATCAACGGATCTTGGTGAACTTGCTCTTGGTCGTAACGTACTTGTGGCCTTTATGCCATGGCATGGTTATAACTTTGAAGATAGTATCCTTATTTCAGAACGTATCGTTAAAGATGATGTCTTTACTTCAATTCACATTGAAGAATTTGAGGTTATGGCTCGCGATACTAAACTTGGACCCGAAGATATCACACGTGATATTCCAAATGTCGGTGAAGAAGGACTTCGTAGTCTTGATGAAGCGGGTATTGTTTATCTTGGTGCTGAAGTGCATCCAGGTGATATTCTTGTGGGTAAAATCACACCAAAAGGCGAAAGCCCAATGACACCAGAAGAAAAACTTCTTCGGGCGATTTTTGGTGAGAAAGCCGCTGATGTACGCGATACATCAATGCGTCTGCCGCCGGGAGTTTCGGGTACTGTTGTTGAGGTGAGGGTCTTTAATCGCCACGGTATTGATAAAGACGAACGTGCTATTGCTATTGAACGTGAAGAAATCGAAAGACTTTCAAAAGACCGTGAAGATGAGCAGTCTATCTTAGACCGCAATATATATGTACGTCTTAAACCTCTTCTGTTGGGTCAGAAAATGTTAAGTGGTCCAAAAGAAGTGAAAAAAGGCGATAAAGTAAGCGAAGAATTATTAGCGGAGCTTTCTAAGGGACTGTGGTGGCAAATTGCTGTTGATAACGAAGCTGTTATGGAACAGGTTGATGGTCTTCACAAACAGTTCGAAGAAGCGCGTGCGCTGCTTCATTCTCGCTTTGAAGAAAAAATTGAAAAACTTCAACGCGGAGATGAACTTCTACCGGGTGTGCTTAAAATGGTTAAGGTTTTTGTTGCGGTTAAACGTAAACTTCAACCGGGCGATAAAATGGCTGGACGTCATGGTAATAAAGGTGTTATTTCGCGTATTCTTCCACAAGAAGATATGCCTTACTTAGAAGACGGAACACCTGTTGATATATGCTTGAACCCGCTTGGTGTGCCATCACGTATGAATGTGGGGCAAATCTTGGAAACTCATCTTGGCTGGGCCTCACGTGGATTGGGCGTTCAAATCTCTGAAATGCTTGATGCCCATGAAGTAGGTCAAGAAGAAAAAGCACAGAACCTTCGCGCTAAATTCAAAAATGTTTATAGTAAAGATCAGCTTGCAGAGGAGATTACACCTCTTAGTGACGAAGATCTTATCGGTATGTCTGAGAATTTACGCAACGGTATTCCAATGGCAACGCCTGTATTTGACGGCGCCCATGAACCGGATATTGTGACAATGCTTAATGAAGCAGGGCTTGATGGTTCTGGTCAGGTTTATCTTTATGACGGATTAACGGGTGATAGGTTTGACCGTAAAGTGACCGTTGGTTACATTTATATGCTTAAGCTTCATCATTTAGTAGATGATAAGATCCATGCCCGCTCTATCGGTCCATACTCACTGGTAACGCAGCAACCACTTGGCGGTAAAGCCCAGTTTGGTGGCCAGCGCTTTGGTGAAATGGAAGTGTGGGCGCTGCAAGCATATGGTGCTGCATACACATTACAAGAAATGCTCACTGTAAAATCTGATGACGTCAATGGTCGTACTAAAGTGTATGAAAGCATTGTTCGTGGTGATGATAGCTTCGATGCGGGTATTCCTGAATCGTTTAATGTTCTTGTTAAGGAAATGAAGTCCCTTTGCTTGAATGTTGAACTAACGACTAATAACAAATAAGACCAGTATTGGATAAGGAGAATTGGCTATGGGCCAAGAAATCGTAAATTTCTTCAATGCAACAGCAAAACCAGAAACTTTTGATAACATCAAAATTCTGATTGCGAGTACAGAGCAGATCCGTTCATGGTCTTTTGGTGAGATTAAAAAGCCAGAGACCATTAATTACCGTACTTTTAAGCCGGAAAAAGATGGCTTATTTTGCGCGCGCATTTTTGGACCTATCAAAGATTATGAATGTCTTTGCGGAAAATACAAGCGTATGAAATATCGCGGCATCACCTGTGAAAAATGTGGTGTTGAGGTAACATTAAGCAAAGTACGCCGTGACCGGATGGGCCATATTGAACTTGCGGCTCCTGTGGCGCATATTTGGTTCCTAAAATCATTACCTAGTCGTATTGGTCTTATGCTCGACATGACATTGAAAGACCTAGAGCGGGTTCTTTATTTTGAACAATATATTGTCACTGAACCAGGTCTTACTAACCTTAAGATGAAGCAATTGCTGACAGAAGATGAATATGTCCTTGCCCAAGAAGACTATGGCGATGATAGCTTTTCAGCTGGAATTGGCGCAGAAGCCATCAGAGTGCTTCTTGAAAATATTGACCTTGAGCAAGAAAAAGAAGATTTGCACAAGGAATTGGCAGAAACAAAATCTGAGCTTAAACCTAAAAAGATCGTTAAGCGTCTTAAGATTATCGAAGGATTTATCGAGAGTGATAACCGTCCTGAATGGATGATTTTAGAAGTTCTTCCGGTTATTCCGCCAGAGCTTCGCCCTCTTGTTCCTCTTGATGGTGGTCGTTTTGCCACCTCTGATCTTAATGATCTTTATCGACGAGTTATTAACCGTAATAACCGTTTAAAAAGACTGATGGAACTTCGTGCGCCAGATATTATCGTTCGTAACGAAAAACGTATGCTGCAGGAATCTGTTGATGCATTGTTTGATAATGGTCGTCGGGGCCGTGTTATTACAGGGGCCAATAAACGCCCTCTTAAATCACTTTCCGATATGCTTAAAGGTAAACAAGGCCGCTTCCGTCAGAATTTGCTTGGAAAACGTGTTGATTATTCTGGTCGTTCTGTGATCGTGGTTGGGCCTGATTTGCTCTTGCATCAATGTGGACTTCCTAAGAAAATGGCTCTCGAGCTATTCAAGCCGTTTATTTATGCGCGTCTTGATAAACTTGGAATTGCCACAACCATCAAGCAGGCTAAGAAACTTGTTGAAAAAGAACGTCGCGAAGTATGGGACGTTCTTGATGTGGTCATTCGCGAACATCCGATTTTCTTAAACCGCGCCCCTACACTTCATAGACTTGGTATCCAAGCCTTTGAACCGGTTTTGATCGAGGGAAAAGCAATTCAGCTACATCCATTGGTTTGTGCGGCCTTTAACGCCGACTTTGATGGTGACCAAATGGCGGTACATGTACCGCTTAGTTTGGAAGCACAATTAGAAGCCCGTGTGCTTATGATGTCGACCAATAACATTTTAAGTCCATCAAATGGTAAACCGATTATTGTGCCATCACAGGATATTATTCTTGGTCTTTATTATATGACTACGGCAAAGCTTGGTGAGCCAGGCGAAGGTATGGTTTTTGGTGATCTTGATGAGGTTGATCTCGCTTTAAATAGCAAGGCCATCACACTTCATAGTGCCATTAAATGTAGAATTGATGATGTGGACGGTGACGGTAATCCTATTAAACGCATTGTTGAGACCACACCGGGTCGTGCGATGCTTGCCAAATATCTACCAAAGCATCCTTCAATTTCGTTTGATGAATTAATTAACCGACGTATCGGTAAAAGAGAAATTTCTGAAGTGATTGATATTGTTTATCGTTTTTCTGGTCAGAAACGGACTGTTTTATTTGCCGATGGTGTAATGAGACTTGGTTTCCGTGAAGCCTGTAAAGCGGGTATATCATTTGGTAAAGATGATATGATTATCCCTGATAGTAAGGCTACTATCATTGAAGAAACAACAAGTTCTGTTAAAGAGTTTGAAAATCAATATCAGCAAGGTCTTATTACTCAAGGCGAGAAATACAACAAAGTTGTTGATGCTTGGTCACAATGTACGGACCGTGTGGCTGATGCGATGATGGCTGAGATTTCAAAAGAAGAAGTTGATGAAGATGGTCGCTCACTTCCAACGAATTCGATCTTTATGATGGCAGATAGTGGTGCTCGTGGTTCTGCGGCGCAAATGAAACAGCTTGCAGGTATGCGTGGCTTGATGGCTAAGCCATCGGGTGAAATTATTGAAACTCCGATTATTTCTAACTTTAAAGAAGGTCTTAGTGTTCTTGAATATTTCAACTCTACCCATGGAGCCCGTAAAGGCCTTGCCGATACGGCGCTTAAAACGGCTAACTCTGGTTATTTGACACGCCGTCTTGTGGATGTATCACAGGATTGTGTTGTTATAGAACCCGATTGCGGTACTAAGCTTGGTATTGATATTGCGGAAGTTGCAGATGGCGGCGATGTTATTGTAAACTTAAGCGATCGGATTGTTGGGCGTTGTCTTGCTGTTGATATTAATGATCCAGTTAGTGGTAAATTAATATATGAGGCGGGTACATACCTTAATGAACC
>CALDNY010000281.1 GCA_937914685.1 uncultured Kordiimonadaceae bacterium | reverse complement strand
TTTACATATGAATTGGTGATCCACCAGCGGCCATAGCCGCTTCTTTAACGGCTTCGGCTTCCGTTGGATGGGCGTGACAGGTATAGGCTACGTCTTCTGCGGTAAGCCCTTTTTCAATGGCTAAAGTCATTTCAGCAATCATATTGCCCGCGTCCGCACCTATCATATGGGCGCCGAGAATTTTGTCATCATTTTGTGAGGATAGAATTTTTACAAAACCATCGGTTTGGCTATTGGCTTTGGCACGACTATTAGCCGTAAAAGGAAATTTCCCAACATTATAGGCCACACCGTCTGCTTTTAACTGTTCTTCTGTTTTACCAACGCAGGATACTTCTGGCATTGTGTAAATAACCCCCGGAATCGCATCATAATTAACATGACCGGCAAAACCGCTAAGAATTTCAGCAATGGCAATGCCTTCATCTTCGGCTTTATGGGCAAGCATTGCGCCCCTGACCACATCACCGATGGCATAAATGCCGTCTATGTTGGTTTTAAAATGATCATCAATATCCACTTGACCACGGTCCGTCATCTTAACACCCGCTTCTTTTAGGCCTAAATCATCCGTATAAGGACGTCGACCAACTGCAACAAGCACGGCGTCACATTTAATGGCTTCTGCGTCCCCCCCTGCTGCGGGTTCAACAGAAACAGTAGCGCCTGTTTTAGTTGTTTTAATGGCGGTTACTTTGGATTTAAGTTTAAATTTAAATCCTTGTTTTTTAAGGATACGGGCGAATGTTTTGGAAATTTCACCGTCCATTTCGGGAGTAATACGGTCCATAAATTCAATAACACTAACCTCAGAACCAAGACGTTTCCAGACACTACCGAGTTCTAATCCGATCACACCCGCACCGATTACCACTAAATGTTTTGGAACCTTTGAGAGGCTTAGTGCGCCCGTTGATGAGACAATGATTTTTTCATCAATATCAATCCCCGGTAAGGTGGCAACATCAGAACCAGTAGCAATCACAATATTTTTACAGTCTAAAACCTGTTCCCCGCCCGCATTTAAAGCAACCTGAACTTGGCCCTTTGCTATCACTTTGCCGCGCCCTTGAACATAATCAACCTTGTTTTTCTTAAATAAATATTCAATGCCCGATGTGAGGTCCGTAACAATGCCATTTTTGTGATCCATCAATTTTGATAGATCAATAGAGACTTTTCCAGTGTTAATACCGAATTTATCCATACCGCCGTTTGCTTCATCAAAAAGCTCCGAAGCATGTAAAAGGGCCTTTGAGGGGATACATCCTACATTCAAGCAGGTTCCACCAAGTGAGCCGCGCATTTCTACACAGGCCACCTTAAGGCCGAGTTGTGCAGCACGAATTGAAGCCACGTAACCACCAGGTCCTCCGCCGATGACAACTACATCATAAATATCAGTCATTATGAATTTCCATTTTTATATATTAAAGATCAAGAACCAAACGTTGTGGATCTTCTAAATTTTCTTTGACCCGAACCAAGAATGTCACCGCCCCTTTACCATCAACAATTCGATGATCATAACTAAGGGATAAATACATCATCGGCCGAATAACGATTTCATCATTGACAACAACAGGACGTTTTTGAATGGTGTGCATTCCTAAAATACCTGATTGCGGCGCATTTAATATGGGTGAAGATAAAAGTGATCCGAACACACCACCATTTGAAATGGTGAATGTACCGCCCGTCATATCATCCATGCTGAGCTTACCGTCGCGGGCAAGACCCCCTAGGCGGCTGATTTCTTTTTCAATATCAGCAAAGCCAAGGTTTTCACAATTACGGACAACCGGAACCACAAGTCCAGCGGGCGTGCTTGCTGCAACACCAATATTATAATAATTTTTATAGACAATAGTATCTTCGCGAATTTCCGCATTTACCTCAGGGATTTCTTTTAATGCCGCCGTACAGGCCTTGGCAAAGAAAGACATAAAACCAAGACGACAGCCGTGTTTCTTCTCAAATGTTTCTTGATATTGTTTGCGAAGGTTCATCACCGCCGACATATCAACTTCATTATAGGTTGTCAGCATCGCCGCTGAATTTTGAGCATCTTTTAATCGTTTTGCTATGGTTCTACGTAACCGTGTCATCGGTACCAATTCTTCTTGCGGAGCTGCAGAGACTACAGAGGCCGTAGCCGCAGGAGTACTTGGACCACCGCTAAGATGATTAAGAACGTCCGCTTTGGTAATAACACCTCCTGCCCCCGTGCCGACAACGCTTGATAAGTCAACATTTTTCTCTGCTGCCAAAGCGGCAGCGGCAGGGCGTATATTTGAACCGTCGGCTTTAACCGCAGTAGGTTTTGCAGGTGACACATCACGAACGGGAGCCGAAGGAGCAGCAGGTGCCGCAGAGACCGCACCATGAGCCGTTTCATCGATTTTTGCCAACAAGGCACCAACCTCAACATTTTCGCCTTCGGCCGCAACAATTTCACTGAGCGCGCCAGAAGCGGTAGCATTCACTTCAAGGGCAACCTTATCGGTTTCCAATTCACAAATTACCTCATCAACAGCAACCGCGTCACCAACGGCTTTATACCATTTTCCCACAGTAGCTTCTGAAACTGATTCTCCAAGTACAGGGACGTGGACTTCGATGGTCATTTGACCTTCTCCTTGTTATTAATTCTATCTAAATTTATCTTTTTTCAATTGTTAAAGCTTGATCAACTAGCGCACTTTGTTCTTTCTTATGGCGTTCCATTAATCCCGTTGCCGGCGAAGCCGATGCTTTACGCCCCGCATAAATTGGGCGTTTAATGTCACCTTTAACTTCATAAAGCGCTTCTTCTATATAAGGATCAATGAAACTCCATGATCCCATATTTTTAGGCTCTTCCTGACACCAGACAACCCATTTGAGATTTTTAAATCGGCTAAGTTCTTTTGATAACGCTTGGCTCGGAAATGGATAAAGCTGCTCAATACGCAACAAATAAGTGTCGACCTGCTTACGTGCATCACGCTCAGCAAGAAGGTCATAATAGACCTTACCCGTACAAAGAATAACCCGAGTGATAGCATTATCTTTGTTAATTTTAATGGACTTATGAGGGTCGCTTTGAGCGTCATCCCATAAAATACGGTGAAACTGTGAACTCTCGCCCATATCGCTAATTTTTGATGTGGCAAGTTTATGACGCAATAATGATTTTGGTGTCATAATCGTCAACGGTTTACGGAATTTGCGTTTCATTTGCCGTCTAAGGACATGGAAATAATTAGCCGGTGTTGTACAATTAACCACTTGCATATTATCCTCGGCGCAAAGTTGCAGATATCGTTCTAAGCGTGCTGAAGAATGCTCAGGACCCTGACCTTCATAACCATGAGGAAGACAAGTGACAAGACCACTGAAGCGTAGCCATTTACTTTCGCCACTGGAAATAAATTGATCATAAATCATTTGAGCACCATTAGCAAAATCGCCAAATTGTGCTTCCCAAATCACAAGGGCATTTGGTTCTGCCATAGTGTAACCATATTCAAATCCAAGGACAGCTTCTTCCGATAAGGCGCTATCGATCACTTCATATGTTGCATGAGCATCTGGCCCATCGCCCGCATGGGCAAGGGGGGCATAACGTTCCTCTGTTTCTTGGTCAATAAAAACACTGTGACGGTGGGAAAAAGTGCCGCGTTGGCTGTCTTGACCAGAAAGGCGAACGCGAATCCCTTCGCGGATAAGTGAACCAAAAGCCAAGGCTTCTGCCGTTGCCCAGTCAATATTTTCACCGCTTTCAAACATGTGTGCTTTTGCATCTAACGTGCGTTGCAAGGTACGGTGAATTTTGAAATTATCAGGAACATCCGTTAAAAGTTTGCCTAAATTCTTCAATTCATCTGTATGAATCCCTGTTTCACCAGCACGGCGGATATCATCATCTGGACGTTCTAATCCACTCCAGCTTCCGGCGAACCAGTCGGCTTTTTCAGGTTTATACTTTTTGGCCGCGGCAAATTCCACATCAAGAAAGTTATGGAAATCCTTAACCATATTATCAGCGTCCTTCGCGGTAATCAAACCTTCGCGAACAAGACGTTCAGCATAAATAGCACGCGTAGAGGCGTGATTTTTGATCCGTTGATACATAAGCGGTTGGGTAAAGGCAGGCTCGTCACCTTCATTATGGCCAAACCGACGATAACAGAACATGTCAACAACGACGTCTGATTTAAATTTCTGTCTATATTCTGTAGCCAACTTCATAGCAAAAACAACAGCTTCCGGATCATCGCCATTGACGTGAAATACGGGTGCCTGTACGGCCTTTGCCATATCCGAGGGATAAGGTGATGAGCGGGAATAATGTGGTGCTGTGGTAAAACCAATCTGGTTATTAACAACCACATGGATTGTACCGCCCGTCCTGTAACCACGAAGTTCACTTAAGGCAAAACATTCCGCCACAATCCCCTGACCCGCAAAGGCCGCATCACCATGCATTAATAATGTCAGAACACTCGTGCCATTAGCGTCACGCCTTTGGTTCAATTTAGCTCGCGTTTTACCAAGAGCAACCGGATTGACCGCCTCTAAATGCGACGGGTTAGCCGTCAGTGATAAATGAACTTCATTACCATCAAATTCACGGTCAGAAGACGCCCCTAAATGATATTTTACATCGCCAGAGCCTTCGGTTTCATCAGGGGTTGCTGAACCGCCATGAAATTCATGAAAAATTGCCTGAAACGGTTTTTTCATGACATTGGTCAACACATTTAGTCGCCCCCGGTGAGGCATGCCGATAACAATTTCTTTAACACCATTCTGTCCGCCCGTTTTAATAATAGCCTCTAAAGCAGGGATTAATGTTTCCGCGCCATCTAAGCCAAAACGCTTGGTTCCAACATATTTTTTTGCAAGATAACTTTCAAAGCCCTCGGCCTCGGTCAGTTTCTGTAAAATGGCTTTTTTGCCTTGGTCGGTAAAATGAATTTCTTTATCACGACCTTCTATGCGTTCTAAAATCCAACTTTTCTCTTCGGGATCATTAATATGCATAAATTCCACACCGAATGAGGAACAATAGGTTCTTTTGATAATCTCCAGAACTTCGCGCACGGTAGCTGTTTCTAAGCCCAATACATTATCCAGAAAAATTTCACGATCAAGGTCACTCTCACCAAAGCCGTATGTTTGTGGATCAAGTTCTGAATGATAGGGTTTTTCTGTAAGTCCGAGCGGATCAAGATTTGCATGTAAATGACCACGAACACGGTAGGTTCTTATCATCATAAGACAACGGATTGAATCAAGGGTCGCCGCGCGAATGTCTTTTTCGTTTGGCGCTCCTTTGGTTTTTTTAATTAATTTTTCTTCAAATCCTGGATTTAAAGCACTTATAAGATCCGCTTGCCCGTTGCTACCATCAAAAGGCCAATCGTCGCGCTTCCATGAGGCGCCGGGCTTTTTAATGCCCGCATCCATCAACAGACGCGCATCATCTGCAAGTTCTGAAAAATAAGTCTGCCACGAAGGATCAACGGAGGAGGGGTCTTGTGAATAGCGAGCAAATAATTCTTCGATAAATGCGCCGCTTGAGCCATTAAAAAAATTATCTTCTTTATCAATACTCATATTATTCGAGCCTATTTTATAATCTATATATCAATATTTTAAATTAAGGGTACGAACAGGCCGTATCCTTAATTAATATAGTCCTATAACATCTTATAATATCAAAGACTTTACAATTAATTAACCACGTAAAACTTCCATCAATGTTGTGCCAAGTTCCGACGGTGATTGAGAAATAGTGATGCCAGCGCTTTTCATGGCTTCAATTTTGTCTTCTGCGCCGCCTTTGCCGCCCGATACAATTGCACCCGCATGGCCCATAGTACGACCTGGTGGTGCTGTTAATCCCGCGATAAAGCCAACAACTGGTTTTTGTATTTTATGAGATTTTAAAAATTCAGCCGCTTCTTCCTCAGCAGAACCACCAATTTCCCCGATCATGATAATGGATTGAGTGTCATCGTCATTTAAAAATCCATCAAGAACATCAATAAAGTTAGTGCCATTTACCGGATCCCCACCAATGCCCACACATGTGGTTTGACCAAGGCCGACAACTGTTGTTTGGTGAACGGCTTCATAGGTCAGTGTCCCTGAACGAGAGACAACCCCGACTGAGCCTTTTTGATGAATATGACCAGGCATAATACCGATTTTACATTCCCCCGGCGTAATAACACCCGGACAGTTTGGCCCAACAAGACGTGAGCCTGATCCTTGCAAAACTCGCTTTACTTTTACCATATCAAGCACTGGAATGCCCTCTGTAATACAAACAATCAGTTCAACTTTCGCATCAATGGCCTCTAAAATAGCGTCCGCAGCAAAGGGTGGTGGTACGTAAATCACCGAAGCATTAGCCCCCGTTGCGTGAATGGCTTCATCCACAGTATTAAATATTGGCAAATCTAGATGTGAATTGCCACCCTTACCCGGCGTGACACCACCAACCATTTTTGTGCCGTAAGCAATGGCTTGTTCTGAATGAAACGTACCTTGGGCCCCTGTGAAACCCTGACAAATTACTTTTGTTTGTGCATTAATAAAAATAGACATTATTTGGCCTCCGCTACAGCTTGAACAATTTTAACAGCAGCATCGCCAAGATCAGATGCAGAGATAATATTAAGTCCGCTCTCATTCATAATTTTCTTACCTTTTTCTACATTGGTCCCTTCCAAGCGAACCACAAGTGGTACATGTAAGGAAAGTTCCTTTGCTGCCGCCACAACTCCCTCTGCAATTACATCGCAGCGCATGATGCCGCCAAAGATATTAACCAAAATACCTTCTACATTGGGATCGCTTAAAATAATTTTAAACGCCTTTGTGACACGTTCTTTGGTCGCCCCGCCGCCAACATCAAGAAAGTTCGCTGGCGAGCCGCCTTTTAATTTAATAATATCCATTGTCGCCATAGCGAGACCCGCTCCATTGACCATACAACCAATGCTGCCATCAAGTTTAATATAGCTTAGTTCATGTTTAGCGGCCTCAAGTTCCATAGGATCTTCTTCGGTAGGATCGCGTAGTTCCATCACATCTTTATGACGGAATAATGAATTGCCATCGAAACCCATTTTCGCATCAAGCACAACAACCTCGTCATCCTTAGTCACCACCAGTGGATTAATTTCAAGCATGGCGGCGTCTTTTTCAACAAACGTTTTATATAATGATGCGATCACTTTCGCAGCAGCGCCCGCAGCTTTACCAGAAAGGCCCACAGCAAAAGCAACTTTACGGCAATGAAATCCTGAAAGGCCCGACGCGGGATCAACCGTAATAGTAACAATTTTTTCAGGGGTAGCGGCCGCAACCTCTTCAATATCCATGCCGCCTTCTGATGATGCGATAATGGCAATGCGGCTTGTTTCACGGTCAACCAGAAGGCTAACATACAGCTCGTTGGCAATGGCACAACCATCTTCAATATAAACCTGATTGACAACTTTTCCAACAGGGCCAGTTTGATGTGTCACAAGGGTCATTCCGATCATCTCGGAGGCCACTTGTCTGACTTCTTCAACTGATTTTACAACCTTAACACCGCCGCCTTTACCGCGACCCCCTGCGTGAATCTGTGCCTTTACGACCCATACCGGGCCACCAATATCCTTGGCGACTTGTTCTGCTTCATCCGCACTATAGGCAATGCCCCCTCTTAAAACGGGCGCTCCATACTGTTTAAGCAGTTCTTTAGCCTGATATTCATGAATATTCATAGGTTTTACCTTTTTCTCATTAGAGATATTTTTTATTAATTACGTATTGTCTTCTTTCATAAAGGATAAGGATTAACAAACCTCTTATCCTTTAAATAAATTCTAATTAGCCAGAGCAGGATCGATCGCTTTAACCGCTTCCATTAATCCTTTAACGGCATCGACACTGTGATCAAACCCTTCTTTTTCTTCGTCGTTTAAAGTGATTTCAACAATTTTTTCAACACCATTTTCACCAATGATACAAGGAACACCCACATAGATATCACTTTGACCATATTCACCGTTAAGGGCAACGGCGCAAGGAAGTAACCGACGTTTATCCCCAAGATATGATTCAGCCATCGCTATAGCCGATGTGGCTGGCGCATAATAAGCAGAGCCAGTTTTAAGGAGACCAACAATTTCAGCACCGCCATCACGGGTACGCTGAATGATTTGTTCTAGCTTTTCATTGGTGGTCCAGCCCATCTCCACTAAATCAGGAATAGGAATACCAGCAACCGTTGAATAGCGAGGTAGCGGCACCATGGTATCGCCGTGCCCCCCAAGCACAAATGCATTCACATCTTCAACAGAGACATTAAATTCTTGAGCAAGGAACAATGTGAAACGCGCGCTATCAAGCACCCCTGCCATACCAACAACTTTCTTTTTAGGAAGCCCTGAATATTTTTGCAAAGCCCAAACCATCACATCAAGGGGGTTAGTAATACATATAACAAAGGCATTTGGCGCATGATCACGAATTCCTTCGCCCACGGATTTCATCA
This sequence comes from uncultured Kordiimonadaceae bacterium, assembly GCA_937914685.1. GTDB lineage: Bacteria > Pseudomonadota > Alphaproteobacteria > Sphingomonadales > Emcibacteraceae > Pseudemcibacter. The sequence goes on along the minus strand of CALDNY010000281.1, from coordinate 2,042 downwards.
CTTTACAATTAATTCCCAAAAGATCATCACGAGACATACCAGGCTTGCGGGCGATCCCCGCCGTAACAATAACAACGTCCGCATCCGCAATGTCGGCATAATCCCCCGTCCCTGTAATAGAGGCATCATAACCTTCTACCGTCGAGGACTGAGCAAGATCAAGCGCTTTACCTTGCGGCAACCCTTCAGCGATGTCAAAAATAACCACATCCCCTAATCCTTTTAATCCTGCAAGGTGGGCAAGTGTGCCACCAATTTGACCGCCACCGATGAGGGCAATTTTTTTACGTGCCATGTTGTCAATTCTCCTGGTAAAATGAAACTTTAATAATTTTTATCCTAATACTCTTTGTATCGTGATTAGGATAGATTCCTATTGTCATAATTAATATTAAATTTACTGCTTTCGATGTAGCGCGAAATGGACTTTAGCGCAACCGTTTCTATTGGTTTTTCACTATATTTTCCCAAACATTGACCATCTTAACCGATTGACATTAAAAATGATAAATAAAATTATACGGCATGGCCTTTAGCCAAATATTCTCGTGACTGCATTTCCATCAACCGCGATACGGTTCTTTGGAATTCAAAATGACCGTGGCCTTGTTCGTATAAATCTTCTGGCGCCACCGCCGCGCAGCAAAGAAATTTGACATTATTTTCATAAAGTGCATCAATCAAGGTGACAAATCGCTTGGCTTCATTACGATTTTCTGGCCCAAGCTTTGGGATGCCCACCATGATCACCGTATGATATTTCCAGGCAATGGCTAAATAATCCGCAGCCCCCAAAGAGGCACCACATATTTTCTTAAAAGAAACCACCGCCACCCCGCGCGAGACAACAGGAATATGAACAATTCTGCCCTGAACTTCGATATCATCACTATAGACTTCGCTACGATCATCAACTTCATGATCCGTAAGACGCCAAAAAGCGTCCGATAAAACTTTTGTGGCCTCTGCCCCTAATGGATGATGATAAACAGCCACCCCCTTCATACGTTCCATACGATAATCCATAGGACCATCAAGGGCTTTTATGGTTAAATTATTTTTGATCAATTCTATTGTCGGCAAAAATAATCCCCTGTTTAAGCCGTCTTTATACAAATCATCAGGATTGCGATTGGACGTTAAGACCAACACTACTCCCTTCTCAAAAAGAACTTTAAAAAGTCTACCCAATATCATTGCGTCGGTAACATCGTTTACTTGAAATTCATCAAAACAAAGCAGCAAACTTGTTTTGGCAATTTTCGCTGCTAAGGGGGGGATCGGGTCATCATCTTTAATGTTAAATTTTTCAATCCGCTCTGCACTATCCATATAACGCCATAGATGTATTTCTTTATGAATTTCCAACATGAAAGCGTGAAAATGAACCCGACGCTTTTTTGAAATCGGCGCAAGATTAAAGAATAAATCCATCAACATGGATTTTCCCCGACCCACATCACCGTATATATAAAGCCCTTTAATGGATTTTATATTTAGTTTGCTCGTAAATAATTGGGAAAAAATACTTTTTTCTTTTTGCCGCTCAATTGCCGCTAGGTTTTGATGAAGTTCTTGCAAAGTATCAACAATATTAGCTTGCATCGCATCTTTTTTGAGCTCGCCTAATTCAATCATTTCAAGATAGCGGCCATGAGGGTCCGAAGATATTTTCTTCATAAAAAATCGCACCAAAAAAGATTGAATAATAAGTTTTAATACTTATATAAGATATTGATAAATAAATTACGCAGAAAAAAGAAGTTTGGAAAGTAAAAATGAGAAAAAATTACGAAATCCCTGTATATAATTCGCAAGTTCGCCAAGCCATACGCAATGGCGATAAGCATCCAAGTCTGGGTGACGAATGGGCCGATACCCATTTTATCACTGTTTCTGCTAATTCCCCAGAAGAGGCTGTTATAGTTTGTCGGAGAAAACACCCAGAAAGAATGGGATATGTTTTAGGCGATGTAACAGAAGAATTTTAAAATATTTTTTAGAAAACCACCCTATTACTAATAAAAATAGACCTGATATTT
>CALDNY010000280.1 GCA_937914685.1 uncultured Kordiimonadaceae bacterium | reverse complement strand
TCACCGACCCGGTCACGGTCACCATCGCATAAAAAAGCGACCAGTTTAAAACTTTCAATTTTTTCTATCAGTGAGCGAATTTTTGCTAATTCAGTTTTATCCTGTTCTATAAAAACAATTCCTGATGTTAATTTAAAATTGATATCATGATTGCTTTTCATTCGCGCTAGTAATTTATCCCAGATTTTATTTTGTTGCTCTACTAATTCCGGTGGATCGTCGGCGCGGTAACAAAGCTGATCAGCGCCTGCAAACTCCACCAATTCATCAATTAAATCACCACGACGCTTCTCAACCCGATCAATGGCCGTATTAAATAATTTAGTGATCGGCATTGAACCCGGATCAATATCTTCTTTTTGATTATCCCATTCTTTGGCTATGGCCTCTGCCATTTTTTTTGTCGGTAGCAAACTGATCGTTTTTTCTGGTGTTTTGATAGTTTTGCCGTCAAGCAGCACCGCATACATACCGTCTATCTCACCGACAGATACTTTTTGATAAAACCGTTTCATTTATCTCTGCACCAAGTCAATAAGTTCAGATATATGACTAATAATATGATTAGCCCCTGATGCAATAAGCTCATGCTTTTCATGATAGCCCCATGTCACGCCGACCGAATGAACTCCTGCCAGTGATGCCATCTGCATATCATATGTTGTATCACCGATCATATAGGTGTTTTCTTGGCGTGCTCCCGTATCAGATATCGCCACATTTATCATCGAAGGATGCGGTTTTCCCGGACCATCATCAGCAGTATTTAAGGTAACAAAATGCTTTTCAAGGCCGTGTATTTTTAAGGTGTTTTCAAGCCCACGTCTTGATTTCCCCGTCGCAACACCGAGTAAAATATCCATTTCATTCAAGGTTTCAATAGCCTCTTTTATGCCCTCATAAAGCGGTTCATGATGATCATCAAGAGTGCGTAAATATTGAAAATGACCGACGAATTCGCCGTGGATCAAGCCATGGTCGTGATCTGATAATTGTGGATAAACTTTTGAAATGGCTTCTGGTAATGAAAGACCAACAATTCTTCTTACCTGCTCATCGCCAGGATAGGGTACTTTACAATTGACCGATGCTTGTTTCATGGCAGAAATAATCATATGCTGGCCGTCTACTAACGTGCCGTCACAGTCAAAGATAACCAGCTTCAGATCATTATTAATTTTAGACATTATCAGTGTCCTCAAATGGATTGCTGTCATCATCAGGATCAAAATCAAACAGTTGCCAGCTTTCTTTCATATGGGTCGGCAAAGACGCTTTAACCGATAAAAGACCGCCGTCAGGGTGATCAATTTCAATGGAACGGGCGTGAAGATGTAATTTCTTACTTATCGGCCCTTCAACGAAAGCCTCTTTGGCCGCATATTTACCATCCCCGACGATTGGCGTACCCAGCACTAATGCATGAACCCTTAACTGATGAGTTCGCCCCGTGATCGGCCTAAACGCCATCCAAGTGACCGTCCCTGCGGCACTATCCATCACTTTAAAGTCTGTGATCGCTCGTTTACCCTCTTCACTGACCGCCATACGTTCACCACGAGTTCCCGGTTCTTTATCGAGAGGCGCTTGTACCGCCCCATCCATCTGTCCAGGTTTTCCCTTAACCAAAGCCCAATATATTTTATTGGTACGGCGGTTTCTAAAACTTTCAGTTAGTTTCTTAGCCGCAATACCCGTGCGAGCGATAATCAGAACACCGCTGGTATCTTTATCCAACCTATGAACTAATTTTGGTTTTTCTGGCTTTTCCCCTTGCAATGCTTCTAACATACCATCCACATGACGCGGTGTATTAGTGCCCCCTTGCACGGCAAGACCCGGTAATTTATTAAGGACTATAACGCTGTCATCTTGGTAGATAACCTGACTGCGAATAAGCTTTGCATCGGCATCAGATACATGAACTGGTTTTTTAGCGACAGAACTACTGCTGCGTTCTTGTTTGCCAAGGGGGGGCAAGCGAATTTCCATTCCGGTCTCAAGGCGTAAACTCGCTTTAGCACGTTTTCCATTAATTCGAACTTCGCCTTTACGTAATAATTTTGAAAACCGACCGTAGCTAAGCCCTGGAAAATGGACATCAAACCATTTATCTAGGCGCCAATCATTTTCTGAATCTTTAACATATTCGCGTGTGACACCTGACATTTTAGTAAATCCTTAAATTAATGTTCGCCCAGCATATAACCCAGCAAACAGTGCAAGTACACCAATTATCATCGAAGCTAAAGCATAAAATACAGCTATTGATAATTGATTTTTTTCTATCATCAGTGCCACTTCCAATGAAAAGGCGGAAAATGTCGTAAATCCGCCTAACACACCAATGATCAAAAACCCTTGCCAAACATGGGACAAGTTATAGCGCGTCGCTAAAGCGCCCGCTACACACCCTATTAAAAATGAGCCAAGGATATTAACACTGAGCGTTCCCCACGGAAAACCCGTCCCCATTAATTTCATCATCATCCGGCCGACAAGGAAACGGCCTGTAGCACCAATAGCGCCGCCAGCGGCAACTGCAAATATCATATTCATTGACTTCTTCCTAATTACTTATAAATAGGTTAATATTATTGTGTAACCACCTAAGAGGGCAAGCATGTTTCCGTTATCAATATTATTAAATAAACTCATAAAATACGGTACTTTAAATATCATTGATACTAAAGGAAAAAAATATTGTTTTAAAGGAACAAACAATCCCGAAGTAACCATTCGTTTTCATGATAAATCTCTATTATGGAAAATATTATTAAGACCAGACTTAATAGCGGGTGAAGCCTATATGAACGGCAGCCTCACCATTGAACCGCCCCATGATATTTTTGATTTCCTCAATTTATTTACTAAAAATATGGAATGGCGTCCAAATAATCCTTTTCACTTAATGGGCGGTGATCCCTACAATCGCTTTAAAGGATGGCTCTCTCAAAAAAATCCCGTAGCACAATCAAAGAAAAATGTAGCCCACCATTATGATTTATCATCACAATTATACGATTTATTCTTAGATGCCGATCGCCAATATTCATGCGCTTATTACTTGTCCCCTGATGATAGTTTAGAACAAGCACAGCTCAATAAAAAAAACCTTATCTCACATAAACTACTGTTGAAAGATAACCATAAAATTCTGGATATAGGATCAGGTTGGGGCGGTCTTGCTATTCATATTCACAAAACCTCTGGCGCTCAAGTCACGGGGCTTACTTTAAGTGAAGAACAATTAAAAATAGCACGAGAAAAAGCCGTAAAAGAAAATATAACCGACGCTGTAAAATTTGAACTTAATGATTATCGCCATATTGAAGAAAAATTCGACCGTATTGTTTCCGTCGGTATGTTTGAGCATGTGGGTCGAAAGAACCATCAAATATTTTTTGATAAAATATATAGCAGACTAAAAGACAATGGTGTTGCTTTAGTTCACACTATTGGTCGGGCCGACGGCCCTGGTGCCACAGATCCTTGGACACGAAAATATATATTTCCCGGCGGCTACGCCCCTTCTCTATCAGAAATATCAAAGGCTATTGAAAAAAGTGGGCTTTATATTACCGACATTGAAGTTCTACGCCTTCATTATGCTATGACCTTAGAAGATTGGCGAAAACGGGTTGTTGAAAACAAAAATAAAATTATCAATTTATATGATGAGAAATTTTATCGCATGTGGGAATTTTATCTCAGTAGTGCCGAATGTGCCTTTAGACATTTAGGTCATGTTGTTTTTCAATTTCAGCTGGCAAAAAAACAAGATGCCGTCCCTTTAGATAGAAAATATTTAAACGATGAATGACTTTAATCAGATTGTTTTTCGCGACGTAATTTATCCCAATAATCTAACCTCTTTTTAATGTCGCGCTCGAAACCTCTATCTACTGGTTTATAATATTGCTCGCGCTCAAGGCTTTCTGGGAAATAATTTTGTCCTGAAAAACCGTCTTTTGTATCGTGATCATATTGGTAATTATCGCCGTATCCCATGTCTTTCATCATTTTTGTCGGTGCATTTAAAATATGCATAGGGGGGTTTAACGACCCTGTTTCTTTTGCTCTAATGCTCGATAATTTATGGGCCTTATAAACCGCATTAGATTTTGGGGCACTCGCCAAATAAACCACCGCTTGGGCAATGGCCAGATCCCCTTCGGGTGAGCCTATAAATTGATAGGTTTCTCGCGCTGCATTTGCTTGGATAACGGCTTGTGGGTCGGCAAGTCCAATATCCTCTATAGCAAATCTAATAAGTCGGCGTAGAATATAAAGCGCATCCTCACCACTATTTAGCATCCGCGCTGTCCAATAAAGTGCCGCGTCCGTATCAGAACCCCGTAACGATTTATGAAGTGCCGACATTAAATTAAAATGGCCTTCGCCGTTCTTATCATAAACGGGGGCGCGTTTTTGTAAGATCGATAAAAGTGCCTCTGGCTGCAATTCTTCTTCGAAATCAAGACCAAACAGCATTTCAGCAAGATTAAGAAGATAGCGACCATCACCATCAGCCATATTATACAACATTTGTCGTGCTTCATTACTAACAGGCAGTTTTTTATCTTCTAATGCCTCAGCGCGCTTTAAAAGCGCCTCCATAGCAAGGTCATCAAGGCGATTGAGGGTTAAGACCTGCATTCGTGATAATAATGCGGCATTAAGCTCAAACGAAGGATTTTCCGTGGTTGCCCCTACCAAAATAATGGTGCCATCTTCCACATAGGGTAAAAATCCATCTTGTTGTGATTTATTAAATCGGTGAATTTCATCGACAAATAACAAAGTTCCCTTGCCAGATTTTCGGCGCATTGAGGCCGCTTCAAAACATTTACGAAGGTCCGCTACCCCAGAAAACACCGCCGATATTTGCTCGAAATAAAGATCAACTTCCTGAGCCAACAGTCTTGCCGTCGTGGTTTTACCTGTACCGGGCGGTCCCCATAAAATAAGCGAGGATAGATGACCTGCCTTTAACATGCGACCAAGAGGCGCGTCATCGGCTGTCAAATGGTCTTGGCCAACAACTTGATCAATAGTTTGCGGCCTTAAGCGATCGGCAAGGGGGTGCGGTGCGCCTCTTTCAAGACCTGCACTAGAGAATAAATCACTCATTGACAATAATATCTACGGTCACGAACCGAACATTCAATGTGCCTTCCAGACCGGCGCACAGAAAAGGAAACCTGTTCATCCGCACTCTCAAGAACATCTTCCAATGATTTTACATCGGTGATTTTCTTATCATCTACGCTTTCAAAAATATCACCTGCACGCAAGACGTTTAAACGCCGCACAGGGCTTGAATTACCAATTTCTAAGATGATAACACCACGTTCAAACATATTAACCCCAAGTTCCTGTGAATAAGCAGGCGATAGATTGGCGGCTTCTATGTTTTTAAAAATATGATCCCCGTCAAGTATCGTTATATTTCTTGAGGGAACTTCGGGTGCGACTTCAAATTCGATGGTTAATTGTTTCTTAGTAGTGCCCCTTAATATATCAAGAACCATTTTATCGTCAGGTTTCATCATACCGATATGATAGCGCAGTCCTTGAGTATCAAAAATCTCTTCGCCCCCCGCCGACAATACCACATCACCTTGTTCTAACCCTGCCCGATCGGCAGAACTATCTGGATATATATTATCAATCAACACACCACCCGGACGAGCTAACCCCAGGCTTTCAGCGATGTCAGAACTCACCGCTTGACCCGCAGCACCAAACCAAGGACGAACAATTTTACCGTCTTTCAAAGCCGCATTCACCACAAAATCAACCATATTGACAGGGATAGCAAAACCAATACCGTTTGAGCCACCACTACGAGAAAATATAGAAGAATTAATTCCCATAAGCTTACCGTCCATACCAATAAGCGCACCACCACTATTGCCTGGGTTTACCGCCGCATCTGTTTGGATGAAAAATTGATACTCCCCATCTCCCACTTGGGTGCGCGCTAGAGCAGAAACAATACCACTTGTCACCGACTGTCCCACCCCAAAAGGGTTGCCGATAGCCAGCACTAAATCCCCTACTTCTACCGCTTTAGAATCACTAAAATCCAGTGTCGGTAATTTTTCATTATTAGTGTTGATTTTTAAGACCGCAAGATCAGTACTTTCGTCGAGCAGAATAACTTCTGCGTCAAATTCACGTCGATCCGATAAGGCCACCGTTATTTCATCCGCCCCTTCGATCACATGATTATTAGTGACAATCACACCTTCAGATTTAACAATAACACCTGAGCCTAATGACCTTTCGATCCTTTCGCGCGGCACGGCTGCGCTACCGCCAAAAAAGCGACTAAAGAATGGATCATCCATAAAAGCGGAGCGACGAGTTTTAATAACTCTTTTAGTATAAATATTAACAACCGCAGGCGCCGCTGATTTGACAATCGGCGCATAGGTTAATTTGACTTCTATATCTGATGTCGGCACCCGCTGAACAGACTGGGCTTGACTAAGGTTTAAACTCGCAACAACTGTGCCTAAAATAATAAAAAAACTAACCCAATATTTCATAACCAATCCAAATATCTATTAAAATCAAAGTATTTATTAAAATCAAAGTATTTATTTAGCTAATGAACGTCCAACCGAACCTAAATCCACAAAGGCTTCATCAAGACGCGCCACAAAAGATTGCTCACCTGCCCTGAGCCATTTGCGAGGATCATAGAATTTTTTCTGCGGCGTGCCATCAGCAGGATCAATTTGATATTTAAAGGCTTGGCTGTGAGCATTTACATATTCCCCAACCCCTTTGGAAAAAGCAAATTGGGTATCCGTATCAATATTCATTTTAAAGACACCATAAGAAATTGCGGCGGCTATTTTATCTTTTTCAGAGCCAGAGCCACCATGAAATACAAGATTAAGTGGTTTATCGCCTGTTGCGTGGGTTTGACTGACTAAAGCTTGACTATTTTTTAATATTTCAGGGCGTAATTGCACATTCCCCGGTTTATAGACACCGTGAACATTACCAAAAGATGCTGCCACAGAAAAATGACCAATAGATGAGAGCAAATCATAAGCTTTAAGAACATCTTCTGGTTGGGTGTAAAGATGGGAACTATCCGCCCCTTCTTCCACATCATGACCAACACCGTCTTCTTCGCCGCCTGTAATACCAAGCTCAATCTCTAAGCTCATATCTAATTTTGCCATCCGCTCTAACATACGAGCGCATTCATTTAAATTATCATCAATGCTTTCTTCAGAGAGGTCGAGCATATGGGATGAGTAAAGTGCTTTTCCGTGTTGTTTATAATGAATTTCGGAATGATCAACCAAAGCATCAACCCACGGCACTAATTTTCGATTAGCATGATCCGTATGCAGAACCACACATATACCATAATGTTCCGCAAGTAGATGCACATGTTGAGCCGCAGAGACGGCCCCAAGCACTTTGGCATTAAACGCATCCTCCATGCCGGCTCCTGCATAAAATTGCGTGCCGCCGTTTGAGAATTGAATAATAACGTCACTGTTATTTTTAGCGGCCGCTTCCATAACCGCATTAACAGAATTCGTCCCCACACAATTTACCGCCGCCAGCGCATAGCCACCATCCTTACAGGCATTAACAAGTTCAATATAATCGTCGCCACAGACCACGCCAGCTTTAAGAGCCATTATTTTTATTCCTCTAGTTAGTTGAAATCATTTATCATAATAAGTATAGAATTTAATCATGCTTACCGCAACATTAAGCATCATTTTGATTGTTTTTTTTTGCAAAAAAAAAGCAACCTCAAAGGGCTGCTTTCTCATTATTTGTCATTGCTTAAAATATTTTAGGCAACGGCGACTGCTTCGTCTTCGTCTTCAAAGACAGGACCTGAATCTAGGCCTTTTGCAGCTTCATCGCGGTCAACAAGTTCAATCACACCAACCGGAGCTGCGTCACCATGACGAAAGCCAGCTTTAAGAACGCGTGTATAACCACCTTGACGATCTTTATAACGCTCAGCTAGAACGTCAAATAATTTTTGAACGATCTCTTTATCTGAGGCTGGTAACTTTGAAATTACCTGACGGCGTGCATGTAATGAACCACGCTTGCCTAACGTAATTAAACGTTCAACAATCGGGCGTAGTTCTTTTGCTTTTGGCAAAGTTGTTACGATTTGCTCATGCTTAAGTAACGCAGAAGCCATGTTAGCAAACATCGCTTTACGATGTGAACTGGTTTTATTAAGCTTACGCCCAGCTTTACGATGGCGCATATCTCTTACTCCTTAAAGGGTATCTAACGATTAGATCCTAAATTAAAATTCTTGTTCTAACTTTTTAACAAGTTCTTCAATATTCTCTGGTGGCCAGCCTGGATTTTCCATACCAAGACGAAGGCCCATAGTGGAAAGAACTTCTTTAATTTCATTCAATGATTTACGACCAAAGTTTGGTGTCCGAAGCATTTCTGCTTCTGTTTTACGAACAAGGTCGCCAATATAAACGATATTATCGTTTTTAAGACAATTTGCAGAACGTACACTTAACTCTAATTCATCAACACGGCGAAGAAGATTGCGATTAAACTCAGGCTCATCAGAAATTTTCTCAGCAGCCAAATCTTCTGGCTCTTCAAAATTGATGAAAGTCTGTAGTTGATCTTGAAGAATGCGTGAAGCAAACGCCATTGCATCTTCCGGGGTAACGGTACCATCAGTTTCAATGTCCATGGTCAGCTTATCATAGTCGAGGATTTGACCTTCACGTGTGTTATCAACTTTATAGCTGACTTTCATCACAGGGCTGAACAAACTATCAACTGGAATAAGACCAATCGGTGCGTCATCGGCGCGATTTTGAACCGCAGCCACATATCCCTTACCCGTATTAACGGTAAGTTCCATACGAAGGTTAGCACCATCATCCAAATTACAAATAACCAAATCAGGGTTATGAATAGTAATACCAGTTACTTCTTCGATTTGACTTGCAGTAACTTCACCAGGGCCTGTTGCGTGAAGCGAAAGACGACGCGGTCCTTCAACTTCACCTTCCATGCTCACAGCGAG
>CALDNY010000279.1 GCA_937914685.1 uncultured Kordiimonadaceae bacterium | reverse complement strand
CCATTTGATAGTAATTGATTATGGAATGCAAACAATTTTAAGCAGTCACATTAACGCTTCGAAAGTGGTTGATAAAAACTTTCCATAAAACCTGCTTTATTTCTAGCCTCTATATTAAACGGTGGTTTTAAACTGCCTGTAAAATATTTTGTCACTAATGCTTGATAAGTCGCCTCGGCGGGTAAGTTTTTTTGATCACATAAATAATTAAACCAATAAAATCCCGCACCAACATGGCTAATTTCTTCTTGATATATAATATTGAGAGCTTCAACGCTTTTTTGGTCGCCGCTGGCTTTAAAGTTTTCAATGATTTTTGGTGTGACATCTAATCCCCGTGCCTCAAGGACAAGTGGCACAATGGCAAGACGTGCCAACAAGTCATGGGCCGTATATTCAGCAGATTGCCAAAGCCCATCATGGGCTGGCAGTGCGCCGTAAAAACTATCATATTCAAGGAGCCTCCCATTAATCAGGTCAAAATGACGGGCTTCATCATCGGCAACCTTGACCCAGTCATCGTTGAATTTTTTGGGCATTAAATCACCGAAGCGGGCAATGATATCCCACGCCAAATCAATAGCATTAAGTTCAATATGGCCAATTGCATGTAGCATAGCGATGCGGGCCGCTCTAGCCTTAGCATTACGGCGTCGAGGCATGTTTTGCGGTGCTATTAATTCTGGTTTTTGAGGGCGTCCAGGTCTGGTTGGAGGGGAATTAGGATAATTCTGCTTGAGTTCTCCATTGAACCAGAGTTCAGATATTTGGTGGCTTAAGCTGACCTTTTGCTTAACGTCATCTGCCTTAAGGACCATTATAGCCCCATCGCCGATTGAGTTTATAGTCATAATGCTTTTACGGCATCAAGCACTTCTTCAACATGGCCTTTTACTTTAACTTTACGCCATATATTTTTGATTAAACCATCTGTGCCAATAAGAAATGTTGCTCTTTCAATGCCCATATATTCACGACCATAGAGCTTTTTTAACGTCCATACCGTATAATCTTCGCACAGAGAACCTTCGGTATCGGCAAGCAATTTTACAGATAAATTTTGTTTGGTGATAAAATTTTGATGACTTTTAACACTGTCCTTCGAGGCGCCGATAATTATTGTGTTCAAATTTTCAAATTGATCCTTCAACGCACTAAAGCCAATGGATTCAGTGGTGCATCCCGGAGTATTGTCCTTTGGATAAAAATAAAGAACAATGTTTTTGCCAGAAAAATCATTGAGCGATAAATTATTTCCTGTTTCGTCGGCAAGTTTAAAATCGGGTGCTTTTTGGTCTACATTTAACATTATATTGTCCTAATTATGATCGAGAGAGTTGATTATTTTATCTTCGGATATGGCTGATACAGGAATTTCAATGATCTCATTATATAAATCAAGCACGAATTTCTGCTTTTCCATTATTAAACCTATCAATTTATCTTGTGGGCAATCTAAGCGTTCTGATAGGGTTATGAGCAGGGCCTTGGGTATTTCTTTTTGCTTTGACGAACTTCCTATGCATAAACGCAGCATTGCTTGTATGGATTGCAATGTGTGGCAAGCATCATATAAATCTTCCCCAATTTGGGCGGTTAGAATATTATATTTTTGTAATTTTGTAATTTGCTTTAAAGTATTTTTTTCTAATATTTCTGGATAGTTAGGAGAGTTTTTTAATAACAAATATTGACAAATAAATTCAATATCAATGATGCCACCACGAATATGCTTTATGGCCCAAATACTTGTTGTGGGATAATTTTCAATAAGCAGTCTTCGCATTTTAGCCACTTGAAATAATAAATTATCTTGATCGCGGCCTTGACGGCTAAGGGTCTTGAGGATGCAGGTTTCGATTTTTTCTTTTAGACTTTCAGGGCCATATATGACACGACCACGGATCAAGGCCATATGCTCCCATGTCCATGCTTGACCATTTTGATATTCATTAAAACTTTCAATAGAAACAGCAAGTGGGCCAGAGGTACCAGACGGGCGAAGGCGCATATCAATATCATATAATTTCCCCTCCGCTGTTAAGGCGGTAACACTGGTGATGAAATTTTGACAAAGCCTGGCATAATAATGATTGACGCTAAGCTGTTTTTTGCCGTTTGACTGGGCGCTCATATCATCAGCTTTATAAATCAATACCATATCGATGTCGGAGCTTGTGGTAAATTCACGCCCACCCAATTTACCCATTGCTAAGATAGAGAGTGAAGCGTTTTTGATGGTGCCATGTTTTAAGGCAAATTCTTTTTTAACGTCATCAAGTAAGGCTGTTAGGGATATTTCCGCGATGTGGCTTAAGCTTTTGCCTATTGAAATCACATCTGTGTGTCCACGTAAAATTTGAAGACCAACTTGAAATTTGCCTTCGTTGGCCCATTGGCGTGTAATATCAAGGGTATCCTGAAAATCACGTGTTAAGATTAATTGTTGATGGAGGCTGGCTGTGAGCTGCTGATGGGACGAGTTTTCTGCAAATATATCGCTATTTAAAACACAATCTAGCAACGAAGGTTTTCTTGAAAGTTGGTTCGATAAAAAGGGGGCAATGCCCGTTATTTGTGCTAATAGATCAAGCAGCCAAGGTTGAGCGTTAATGAATGAAAAAAGCTGAATGCCGGACGGCAGACGCGATAGAAAATCATCAAATTTTACAAGACCATCGTCTGGATCTTTATAGCTGCCAAAGGCTTTTAAGATATCAGGAATGATTTTTTTTAATATTATTCTAGCTCGACTGGTTCGACAGGCGCGGTAACGTCCTAATTGCCAGTTTTGAATAAGATCATATATTTTTTTTGTATTGTTAAAGCCTGCTTTTTCAATGGCGTAAAGAGTATCTGGATGATAACTATCGGGCGGAAATGATAAGCTTTTATCTGTAGTGTCATCGCTTTGGCGGGTATCTTTCAATAGGGCGTTAAAAAGCCTATGAACCGCCTTTAAATTTTTCAGAAGTTCTTCGCTAAACTGGTCAATATTTTGATAACCCATAAATTTTGAGACGCGTTCTATTTCATTATGGGAATTGGGAATTTCATGGGTTTGATCGTCATTAATCATTTGCAAACGATGCTCTAGGGTTCTTAGATAGACATAAGAATTTTGCAATGTTTGATTATCAGATTGGTCAAGTTTTCCGGCCTGATATAGTGCATTTAAAGCACGGCAGGTCGGGGCAACACGTAACGCAATTTCGCGGCCTCCAGAAATTAATTGGTGAATTTGTGCAAAAAATTCTATTTCACGAATACCGCCACGACCTAATTTAACATCATGGCCACTTAATTGAATATGGCTGTGGCTGTGATGTTTGTGGATTAATTTTTTGATAGCGTGAATATCATCTAAGGCCGCATAATCAAGATGTTTTCGCCAGACAAACCCCCTGATCCGTTCTAAAAAAGCGTATCCTGCTTTTATATCTCCTGCGATGGGGCGTGCTTTAATCATTGCCGCGCGTTCCCAATTTAATCCGACACTTTGATAATATTCTTCGGCTCCTGCCATCGATAAAGCAATGGGGGTTGCTCCGGGGTCAGGTCTTAATCTTAAATCGGTTCTAAAAACATAGCCATCAGCCGTTCGGTCGGCCATGATTTTTACCATTTTTTGAGTAAGTTTTATAAAAAAATCTTGCCCCGTCTTACGTCCCGCATATTTGACAACATCATTATCATATAAAACAATAAGATCAATATCGCTGGAATAATTTAGCTCAAATCCGCCTAATTTTCCCATAGCCAGTATCACATAACCGCTATTATGACTTATGTGGTAAAGATTATCTTTAGCGTTTAGATTATGGACAAGGTCGCCAGATTTTACCGCTTCATGGATCAGATAATCGATGCTAAGAGTGAGTGAGAGTTCGGCAAATTTGCTAAGGGCA
>CALDNY010000278.1 GCA_937914685.1 uncultured Kordiimonadaceae bacterium | reverse complement strand
CGCAGCAATATAATATCGCCGCTTCAGTGGACTAGTTTGTCACCGCCGTTTACAGAATTCAAACGATTCGGGAACCGGGCTTGGTCTTTCTATCGTTAAAGAATTAGTCGTATTGCACGGCGGTATCTTCACATTAGAGAGCGAAGAAGGTATCGGCACTAAAGCAATTATTTCATTGCCTGCCACAAGAGTGATCAATTTAATTTTTTCTCAGTCTAAAATTTCTTTAACCGCACGGTGAGCTTCTTTGATGGCTGACTTAGTTGTAGCAGAGGCACCGGCATCTGAATTTGCGATATGAATATTTCCAAAAGGCTTGCGCCCTATGACCCACGGCTTGTCTTCTTCTGCGAAATCCTCACCCCACAATAATTCATTGCTATAGGCATATCCGTGTGGCCAGCGGTTAACGGTAATGGCACTTATATCACGGTCCGCGTCAAACCCTGCACTACCGAGAGCTTGATTTAACTGATCTTTGACATGTTGTTCATAAACTTCAAATGGCGTGGTTAGAAGTTCAGTGCGCCCAGCGCGCCATTGATCTGGTCCTTTTAGGTCGGTAAATAAAGGAACGTGGCACATATGAAGAACCATGGGTTGGTCCGGTGTTTGTGATCTTTTATAGTCACCAAGTGAGATGGGGTAGGCCAGCTCAACCTGTTTATAAAAACCACCTGTAAAATAGAAAAAGCTGGTTTCTAATTTATCAAAGGCCTGCCAATCAGGCACCAAAACTTTAGTATAGACTAGCGGTACCTTTACGTTAAAGGCCAATCCTTGTTTTTGTTTTTCAGGAAGTTCAGGGCAAAGATAGGGAATGGCGCTGTTATAACAGGCCATTATGCATTTTTTAGCACGAATTTTATGGCCATCATCACCACTATGAATATAGGTTACATCAACAGCCTTACCATCAGCAGTATTAACCACGTGAACCGCCGTACTGTTTAGGCGAATATTTATGTTGGTATCTGCTTGATCTAATTTTGAATAATCAATTCTAGTGGTAACAACATCTTCCATTGTTGTTCCCGGGACCGCATCTGGTATTAATTTTCGCACCAAGAGACGCGCCACAGAGGCATTACCATCTGGGAAATGAAATATATAAGGATCATCACCACGCCCTGATTTTATGGGTAATGTGTGATCAACACCGGGGATGCCGCCGTCATAATATTGCACCGATGTTGTTGGCACTTCTTCCATATCAACGCACCAAAAGCTCATGCCCCAATTTTGGTAGATATTGATCACTTGCTCGTCAACTTTGCAATAATCACGAAGGAAACTTGAATAGCCGGTCTTGCTTAAAATTTTAAATTTATCTTCTGTGCTGACGCCGGGCATATAATCAACTTCATCTGTTTGTATGCGGATAAAATCTGCCCTTGCCTTATCGGTTAAAGGGGCCTCTGCGGCGAAATCCTGCCATGACTTTTGACCATAGCCAGTGACAAGTTTGGTTTGGCCAAATTGTTCTTCATCAAAAACAATACTGAAGCCCATACCACGCTTAGAATAGAGATCCTGTTCAAAGGCTTTGTAGAATTTATTAAGGTCAATGCCGATATCTTTAAGAAGTTCTAGGGCTATTTTGGGATAAGAAGAGGGAGTATCAATCGCTTCTGTGCCACCGTACCCAATGCGAATATCATCTCCATATTTAAATTCATTACGTTTGGCATGGCCGCCAAAATCATCATGATTATCAAGAATAAGAATTTTAGCATCAGGGTGCTTTTGTCGGTAAAAATAGGCAGATGATAAGCCACTGATGCCGCCGCCGATAATAACAAGGTCATACTCGGCATCAATTTTATCCACGGTCCAATCGTCGCCCATGACGCGGGCGTGCATGGTTTCCCATGATCCATCATGACTGCCGCGAAGGCCAGTTTTGGCCGGTGGATAATAATCTTTTCCTAAAGTAAAATTATTTGGCGTACCACCAAAGGCTTGGGTCCAGGGACTAAGTAAAGAACCGCCTATTGTAGCACCAATGGCGATTTGTGTGCCGTTGAGAAAATCACGTCTTGTGATGTCTTTTTTCATAATACTTATCCTTATTTTTATTTTGAAATAAGACTAAGTAAAATAAAATGGTTAGTCAATCTTATGCCTGAATGTTTTTTTGTTTAAATATCCAATATTAAGTCTCCTTTTTGTGATTCATAAAAGTACCGTATAGTACTTCTATGAATTTAAAATGTACTAATCAGTACAATTTCTTAATAAGTGTGTTTTTAAATATTGACAATAGTTAAAAATATTCTAGTTTAAATACTGATCGGTACACAAATTAAATGATATGAGGATGAGTTTTGAGACCTTCCAAGCGTGACGAGATCGTCCATAAGGCCTTGCAAATATTTTACGAAAACGGTTTTCATGCAACCGCAATGGATACACTTGTGGCAAAGACGGGTATTTCTAAGACCTCGATGTATAATCATTTTAAGAGTAAAGAAGATTTAATCATCGCCGCATTACGACTGCGCGACGAACAATTTCATGAATGGTTCAATAAAAGAATTAAAGAATTAGGAACGACCCCACGCAGTCAATTGCTCGCCATATTTGATGCTTTAAAAGAATGGTTCGCTCAAAATGAGTTTAGCGGTTGTATGTTTATTAAAGCCTCATCAGAATATTTGGATTTTAACAGCCCAATTCATGAAATATCCTCTGACCATAAACGGTCTATTTTAAATGACATTAACCTGCTTGCTGAAAAAGCGGGGGCAAAAGATGCTAAAAAATTATCTTGTGGTCTTTTTCTATTGATGGAAGGAGCAATCAGTATGGCTCATTTAATGCATGGCACTCATTCAGCGACAGAGGCCAAAGCCTCTGCAAGGGTCTTAATCGCGGAGGCACTAGATGACAAATAGACGCTCGATCCTGAAAGCTATTAGCACCCTTACGGCGGCAACTTATTTTGCGCGCCCTGTATTTGGCCAAGCGAAATTGCATGTAGGCGTGGTTGGCAGCGGCATTGTTGGCGTCTCTATCGCCTTACATTTGGCACAGGCAGGGGCAAAAGTAACAGTTTTTGAAAAAACCGCACTTGCGGCGGGGGCAACCAGCAAGAGTTTTGCGTGGATTAATGGCTCTAATACCAATCAAAATTATAGAAATCTTCGCATAAAAAGCCTTGAGGGGTGGCAAAAATTAGATCGTGAACTTGGGCTCGGCATCATTTGGGGCGGGGCGATTAAGTGGCAACCTCCCGGTGAGGTGGCGGCTAGGGTTCGCGCTGATATTATGGCAATGGCGGCTACCAATTATCCGTTCAAGGAAATTGACGCAGATATGTTTAGGCGTGTTGGTTCTGAATTTACCCCTGGTGACATTGATATTGCGGGGCTTGCGACCACGGGCGGTCATTTGGACCCCGTGTCGGTCACGACCAAGCTAATGGCGCGCGCCAAATTGCTTGGTGTGGATGTTAAAATGCCCTGTGCCGTTGAGGAGCTTATTATGTCTGGTAATGATCTTCGCGGTGTAAAAACCACCGACGGCGATATGGCCTTAGACCGTTTGGTGATCGCCTCTGGCGTTGATACGCCGCGCCTCACATCCAAGGCCGGGTATTTGCCTAATCTCCATCATGAGCCGGGAATTTTGGTCCATTCCACGGCAGTAGAAGTTGCAACAAATAAAGTGGTTTACGGCCCCGGGGTTCATTTTAAACAATTTGCCTATGGCCGCATCGTAGGTGCTGATAGCGAGACGCCACCAAAAAGTGATACTCATCAAGAAATTCGCCGTCACGCGGTGGCCTTTCCCAGTAAGGAAATTGAAGATATGCACAGCCAGCGTATCATTGACAAGATAGCCAGATTTTTGCCCGCAGCACAAAAAGCGCAGCCCCATCATTTAACCTTAGGCTTTAGACCGATGCCTGCTGACCGCTTTCCTATTTTAGGATATCTGCCAAAATCTTCAACTATTTATGTAGCCGTTATGCATTCAGGGGTAACATTAGCACCGATCGTGGGCCGTATGGTAACATCAGAATTAATCGGTGATAAACAAGAAGAAATCTTATCGCCCTTCCGTCCCGATCGTCCTGGACTTTTATAAGTATCATTGTTCAATAAAATATTGCCCCTTTGTCTCTTTTGCTGTTAGTTTAGTATTTAACAATGAATAAAACTTATTGGTGAAAAATTTTAAAGGGTTTTGGGGATGGTCGCGCATATTGGTACGGTGGCGTTTGTCGGCATAGAAGCACGGTCGGTGGATGTTCAGGTTCATGTGGCGTCAGGCCTTCCTACTTTTACCATTGTTGGTCTTCCTGATAAGGCGGTGGCGGAAAGCCGTGAACGTGTACGGGCAGCCCTTGGTGCTATTGGGCTTGCATTGCCGCCAAAACGCATTACCGTTAATCTAGCCCCCGCTGATCTCCCAAAAGAAGGAAGCCATTTTGATTTACCGATTGCGTTAGGGATTTTGGTGGCCATGGGCGCCGTATCAAGTGATGCAGTCGAAGGTTATTTGGTCCTTGGTGAACTCGGCCTTGATGGCGGCATTCAATCTGTTCCCGGTGTCTTGCCCGCAGCCCTTAGTGCTAGCGGTAATGATCTGGGTCTGATTTGTCCTGCCGCTACGGGCGGCGAGGCGGCATGGGCGCAAAATATTGAAATCATTGCTCCAAAAAACTTACTTGAATTGCTCAATCATCTAAAAGGCCAGCAATTGCTCAACCCTCCTGAAGCACAAATGGATGAGGCACAACAATTTTATCTAGATTTTAAGGATATTAAAGGCCAAGAAAGCGCTAAGCGAGCCATAGAAGTAGCGGCTGCAGGTGGGCATAATATTTGTATGACCGGCCCTCCGGGTTCTGGTAAATCCATGTTGGCGGCAAGACTTCCGGGAATTTTACCGCCCATGACGGCTGCTGAAGTTTTAGAGAGCAGTATGATTGATAGTATTGCTGGAAATTTAACGGATCATAAAATTTCAAGAACGCGCCCTTATAGAAATCCCCATCATTCCGCCTCTATGGCCGCCCTTACAGGCGGCGGCGCGAAAGCAAGGCCGGGCGAAGTGTCTTTGGCCCATCATGGTGTACTTTTTTTAGATGAGCTTCCAGAATTTCAAAGATCGGCTTTGGATAGTTTGCGTCAACCCCTAGAAACCGGTGAAGTGGTGGTGGCACGGGCCAATAAACATGTGACATATCCAGCGCGTTTTCAATTGGTGGCGGCTATGAACCCTTGTCGCTGTGGTTATCTTGATGATCCAGAGCTTGCCTGTAGTCGTGCTCCAAAATGCGCCATAGATTATCAATCAAAAGTATCAGGGCCCTTGATGGACCGTATTGATATTCATATTGAAGTCCCTGCGGTTAGTGCCAATGATCTTGCCTTACCATCGGCCACAGAAGGCAGCGCGGAAATAGCCGAGCGGGTAGCGCGGGCGCGGGAAATTCAACATGCTCGTTACGAAAAAATGGGTATTAGTGATAAAGTGAGCTCAAACGCCCAAGTTGACGGCGAAGCATTGGAAGAAATTTGTGTTCTTGATGATGAAAGCCGCGATATATTAATGAGGGCCGTGGAAATGATGAAATTGACCGCGAGGGGCTATCATCGAGTTTTAAGAATTGCTCGGACTTTGGCTGATTTGAACGACGCCGAAAATATAAGTAAAATTCATATCTCAGAAGCAATAAGTTTTCGCCAAAAGAGGCAGTTGCGTTAAGAAATTTTTTGCAAACTTATTTTGATGTTTTTATATTTTGACTAAATGGTCAAAAATTATTATTGTTTTTCAAATAGGGCAATTCCATAAAATAAATAAGTTCTTTAATAGAATTTTAAAGGGCTTTTATAAAATTATAGGAGCAGAAAATATGAGCGAACAAACCGTCATCGTTAAACGTGATGAAAAAGACGCTTTCATTACGGTGACCCTTAATCGTCCTGATAAAATGAATGCCATGAATGCAGAGCTTGGTGATGCTTTGGATAAAATCATCCGTGATGCCAGTAACGATCCACAGGTAAAAGCCATTATCATAACCGGTGCGGGTCGAGCCTTTTCAGCGGGTTATGATTTAGAAGGCGAGGATTTTGAAATGGATGTGGAAGGTTGGCGCGATGATATGACGGCCAATTGTGATCGTCTGCGCACTATTTGGCAGGCTCCAATCCCTATTATTGCTGCTGTAAACGGGTATGCTTTGGCGGGGGGGCTTGAATTGATGATGTGTTGTGATCTGGCCATCGCCTCTGAAGATGCTTTGTTGGGTGAGCCGGAAGTGCGCCATGCCTCAGGCCCGCCCTCTTTGATGATGCCGTGGACTGTGCCTATGCGTCACACACGAATGTTAATGTATACTGGTGATTTAATTGATGGTCGCGAAGCTGAACGTATTCACATGGTTAATAAAACGGTACCTGCGGATCAATTAATGCTTGAGGCCGAAAAATTAGCTCGTAAATTATCGCGGGTGCCGCATCCAGCCATAAAATTTGCTAAAGCATCCCTTAATCATCAACAGGAAAGCGCGGGATTTACCAGTTCATGGAAATATAATGTGGAGACAACAGCAAGTCTACATGCAGGCAAGGAGGGAAGCTATTGGATGCGGATGCTTAAAGAAAAAACCCTCAAAGAATTTCTCGCCCAACGCGATGCCCCCTTTAAAGAATTTGATAAAAAATAGGAAAATAGATTATGTCTGAAAGTTTTAAAGCCTTAATGGCAAGCGCAGTGGGCGAAAGGGATTATGAGGTTTCTTTCAAAGAAATTACAGAGGATGATTTACCAGATCTGCCCGTTCTTGTTGAGGTGGATTATTCGACAATTAATTATAAAGATGCGTTGGCGATCACCAAAAAAGGTCGGATCATTCGTTCTTTTCCCATGATTTGCGGTATTGATATTGCGGGGAAAGTGATCAGTAGCGATGATGATAAGTGGCAGACGGGGGATGATATTATTGTCAATGGATTTGGCCTTTCTGAAACCGAGCAAGGGGCCTATAGTCGCCGCCAACGTGTGTCCGCGGATTGGTTGGTAAAATTACCAAAGGGATTATCGCCGCGCCAAGCCATGGCCATTGGCACAGCAGGCTATACGGCGATGCTTTGCGTTCAAGCATTAGAAGATCATGGAGTAAAACCGCAGGACGGTGAAATATTAGTGAGCGGGGCAACAGGCGGTGTGGGCTCGATAGCTATTATGATATTGGCCAAACTAGGTTTTTCTGTGGTGGCAGTTACGGGTCGCATGGAGCATCAGGATTATCTTAAATCTTTGGGGGCCAGTGATGTCATTGAACGCGGCGAATTGGATCGGGATGCCAAAGCTATGGAAAAAGAACGATGGGCCGGGGTGGTTGATTGTGTTGGCGGTAAAACTCTTAGCACGGCCATTGCACAAACAAAATATAACGGTACCGTAACGGCTTGCGGTCTAGCAGGGGGCTTTGCCTTAAATTCTACGGTAATGCCTTTTATTTTACGGGGCGTAAAATTAATCGGCATTGATAGTGTCATGGCCTCCATTTCAAAACGGCAAAAAGCATGGCTGCGTCTGGCTCAAGATATTGATCTTGACCTGTTAGAGCAAGGGATCACAGATATAGATTTTAATGACGTGCCCACGGCCTGTGCAGATTTGTTGGAAGGACGCACCAAAGGACGCATGGTCGTTAAGGTTAATTAAAGGCACTGATATGAAAAATACATCATCACCTAATGCATATGTAAAAGGCAAAACCCTAACCGTTATCAAAGCCATTGATGTTGGCAAGGTCGACCGGATTATAAATCTGGCTCAAAATGAAAGTTGCTACGGCACACCACCAAGTGTTAGCAAGGCCGTAGTGGAGCGTCTAAAAACTATTGAACGATACGCCGATGTTAGCTGCCGTCAAATGCGCCAAGCCATTGGCACTGTATACGGCGTTGATCCTGATCATATTATTGGCGGCAATGGTTCGGAAGAATTGCTTGACGTTGTGGCGCGATTATACGCCCGTAACGGCGATGAAATTCTTTATCCTCAATATTCATTTTTACAATTTCCAATCGTCGCCTACCGCGTTGGTGCAACGCCGGTTGCGGTTACTAATAAAGAAAATTTTTCTCTTGATGTGGACGCAATACTAGCGGCGGTCACTGAAAAAACTAAAATTCTATATGTTGCCAATCCTAATAATCCAACAGGTATTTATACACCAAGCTCTCAAATTGATCGTTTGGTAGAGCAACTTCCAAAACACATAGTGCTGGTGCTTGACGCGGCCTATGCGGAATATTGCGATGCGCCTGATTATACCAGCGGGATGGAATATGTGGAAAAATATCCAAACGTGGTGGTGACGCGCACACTTTCAAAAGCCTACGGCCTTGCGGGAATTAGGGCAGGGTGGGTTTATACTAATGGCAAAATTGCCGCAGCCATGAACAATATGCGCGGCATTGGTAATGTTAACGCACTAGCACAAGCCGCGACCATTGCCGCGCTTAAAGAACAAGATTTTGTCAAAGACGTTCAACAGAAAAACAAAATAGAGCGTGATCGTGCTAATCAGAAACTTGGTGAATTAGGCATTGATGTTGTCAAGACGGAGACTAATTTTTTACTTTTGAATTTACCTAATGGTGGGGCTAATGAGTTGTTAAAATATCTGGCGCAAAGAGGCGTGATGACCAGAACTAATGAAGATTATGGGTTGGATGATTATTTAAGAATTACCCTTGGCAACAGACAGGATAATGATTTTTTTCTGCAATTAATCAGTGAATTTATCACAAAATAAAATAAAGAGGGACAGATGAGCACTATTAAATCCCATGAACATTGGTCGTCACGAACGGCCTTTCTATTTGCGGCGATGGGGGCCGCGATTGGACTTGGAAATCTTTGGCGATTTCCTTTTGTTGCAGGGCAAAATGGCGGTGGTGCCTTTGTCTTGATTTATATTGGATTTGTTATAGTGTTTGGGATGCCGCTTTTAATATCTGAGCTTGGCATAGGCAGACGCGGCCAGAAAAACCCAATATCGACAATGCAGACCCTCAGTAAAGATGAGGGCCGTAGTCAGAAATGGCAATTTATCGGTTGGCTCAGCATTGCTATTCCACTATTGAGCTTGAGCTTTTATAGTGTCATTGGCGGCTGGGCAATTTATTATATTTTTGAAGCAGGATTGGATAATTTTTCTGCCATTGATGGCGTCATATCTAAGCAAAACTTTGATGGCTTTGTGGCGTCTCCTTGGCGCTTATTTGCCGCACACACAGTTTTTACGGGGCTTACAATATTAGTCGTTAGTCGCGGCATTAAAAACGGTATCGAACGAATTGTAAAAGTGATGATGCCAGCTTTGTTTGTCTTGCTTATCATAATGGTTATTAATTCTGTTTTGACCGCAGATATTATTGCTGGGTTGAGTTTTCTTTTTAGCCCAGATTTTTCAAAAATAACCCCTGCTGTTGTTGCTATGGCTATGGGCCAAGCGTTTCTATCTATGGGTATTGGCGTTGGTGCCATGATGACATATGGCTCCTATATGCCTAAAAATTATTCTCTGGCAAAGTCGGCTGCTACCATTGCTATTTCAGACACACTGGTTGCTATTTTGGCAGGGGTTGCGATCTTCCCTATTGTTTTTCAATATAATCTTGATCCTAGCGGCGGACCTGAACTTATTTTCGTAACTTTGCCGGTTGCTTTTGGCCAAATGCCAATGGGCTATTTGTTGGGCATTGCATTTTTCTTATTGCTATTTTTTGCGGCATTTTCAACGGCGGTCGGTATGTTAGAACCAACAGTTGCTTGGTTATCAGATCGCGGATTTAATCGGGTAAAAATGACTTTACTAGCTGCGGGAAGTACGTGGCTTTTCGGAATCGTTTTTGTGCTTTCTTATAACTATTGGGCTGATGTGCGGCTTTTTCCCATGACGCCAATATTAAAAGATAAAAACCTGCTTGAGCTTGCAGACTTTGTTATCACTAATATCTTTATTTTGCTGAATGCCTTTCTTATTGCCATATATGTCGGCTGGATCATGGCGCGCAAATCTATGGTGGAGGAAATAAATTTAACAGATGGATTGATCTTTAAAAGTTGGCGTTTCGTCATGCGATATTTGATACCAATTGCTATTTTTATCATTTTCATCACCAACCTTAAATAAGCCAAAGAGTATAAAAGATTATGGAGAAACAAAAATCCCGTACTCAAGTAATCAATCGGCAAAAAATAATAGATGCGGCAACGCGCGTTTTTGCTAAATATGGTTTTAACGGTACAACCTTAGATCAAATTGCCATTATGGCAAGCATGTCTAAACCAAATCTACTTTATTATTTTAAAACCAAAAGGACTCTTTATCGTACCGTATTGGAAGATACTTTAAATCAGTGGTTAGGCTGTTTAAAAGAATGGCAAGTAGAGGGTAGCGCCCGACAAACCATCAGCAATTATATTGATAAGAAATTTGAATTTTCACGGGATCATGCCTTTGGTTCACGTGTTTTTGTCAATGAAATTCTTGAAGGTGCGCCAAATTTGAAATATCTATTAGGCGAAGATTTAAAATTGTTTGTTTCACAAAATATTCTAACCATAAAAGGTTGGATAAAATCAGGTGAGATAGAACCTATCGAGCCGATCCATCTTATATTTATGATTTGGGCAGTAACGCAACATTATGCCGACTTTTCAACACAAATAGAGACATTAACTGGAAAAACATTAGCCGATAAAGACTTTTACCAAGAGGCTAAGAAAAATATCACTCAGATGATATTAAGAGGAGTTTTAAAATGAACAAAGCAATTGTTATCGATCATCCGTTGATTAAACATAAATTGTCAATAATGCGTAAAAAAGAAACTCCGTCACCTCTTTTTCGCAATTTATTACGGGAAATAAGCCTGCTTATGGGCTATGAAGTGACACGTGATTTAGCCTTAAAAAATATTAATATCGAAACACCCGTGGCCAAGACCGTTGCTTCAAAATTAGCAGGACGAAGAATGTGTATTTTTTCAATTCTTAGAGCTGGCGAAGGATTGGCCCAAGGGTTGCTTGATCTTATTCCTACTGCAAAAGTCGGCCATATTGGACTTTACCGTGATCCAAATGATCTTCGTGCTGTAGAATATTATTTTAAAGCACCAGGCCATTTAGAGGAACGTTTTAACCTTGTGGTTGACCCTATGCTGGCTACTGGAAATTCAGCCATCGCCGCTCTTGATAGAATTAAACAGGCCGGGGCAAAGGATATTACCTTTCTTTGCCTGCTTGCCGCGCCAGAAGGGATTAAAGCCTTGAGTGATGCTCATCCCGATATAAAAATTTATACCACGGCTATTGATGAAAGACTCAATGATAAAAGCTATATCGTGCCCGGTCTTGGTGATGCGGGTGATCGGATATTTGGCACTTTATAGTTTTGATCTTTTTTTCTTGTTGGCTTTATTTCAAGAAATTTAAAGAATAATCAGTGGCATACATATAAGTAGATTGAGGAGGAGCGGCGAGGATGGGTCCATTTTTGTTGGTCTCTACGGCAACTATTTTCCAATCAGCGTCTTCACTAAAATCATGCCAAGATTTCTTAGCCGCGTCCATGCTTTTATGTTTTATGATATATATGAGGGTATTAGGTTTATCAGCAGGCGTCCAGTAACCGATTGATTCCATAGAGTATTTATTGAATATTTTAATGGTATGATCCCTGAATCTCGCATGTAAGGCGTCTAATTTACCTTCATTTGTAGTATATATTCTCAGTTCATAAACAGCTTGATCATTGTTGCTTTGTGCAATGGCTGTATTAGCGGTTAGTATCAATAGTGCGGTGATTATGACCGTTAAATATTTCATTTCCTATATCCTTTTAATTTTCAAATCATTTCATAATTTTTGAGATATTCTTTTCCTAAAAAAACCATATCAAACAGACCTACAAAGTCAACTGCTTTGCTGTGGTCTGGATATATTGAATGCTGTTAAGGCAAAAAAAGAGGCTAAAACATTGATCATGTTTTAGCCTCTTTTAAGAATATAGTAGTTCTTAGAATTGAGCTCCAATTGATAATTGGAACGTACGCGGAGAAAGAGGCCTATAGAAGGCATTGCCGTTGATGGTTCCAAAGGTGAAGGATAATGTATCTTTATCAAACAGGTTGTTCACATTCAGACGTAATTTGAGATTTTTCAGGGGTCCGACTTCTTCAACACCACTGCCAAACTCAATATAAGTGTCAACAACTGTATATGATTCCATTTCTTGAGTGTTAATAAAGTCTGCGTAGCGCATACCTGTATAACGAGCACTAATATTTGCTACAATCCATTCGGTTGGTTCAACAGTTAAGCCCACGGTTGCAAGCCATTTTGGACTATCCGAAAGTTGGTTACCAGGCAGACCCAATAAAGGTCCTGAACCAATCGCAAAATCGTTTTTAAATGTTGCGACATTGTGAGTGAGATTTGCCGTAAAATAAGCATAGTCATTAAAGGCTTCTGGTTTCCAGTTTCCTGTAAATTCTATACCATATGCCTCTACGCTACCTACATTTTGTGCAATGGTTTCAATTAAACCTGGTTGACCAACGACTTCGCGGCCCGCCGTTTCAATACGGTCATCAAAGTCGATGTAATAAAAGGCCACGGCCGCATTGAAAGTTGGTCGGTTTGTTCTAATTCCAAGCTCATAGTTTGTTGATCGTTCACCAGTGATATCGGGTGTTACAATATTATCAAACAAGTCATCGGCTCCCCTTGGTAAAGAGAAGTTCTGGGAATAAGAAGCAAATAGTTGCTCGGTATCGTTCAGTTTATAAACTGCTCCTGCCATAGGTAGGAAGGCGTCATTAAACTCTTGAGAAACTGATTGAGGACCATATCCTGGTACACCAACACCACCAACTTTAAGTGAATAATCATCGAAATCACGAAAGCCAGCTAGAGCATAATCTAGTTGAAGGCCTTTTATGCCGACTTCTACCGTAAGACGATCCTCCATTAAGCTTATGGTATCTTTCAAAAATACTGCATGAACTTACGTTTAGTGGTATAGTTTCTTCTGTAATAAGCAACTTCGTCGGGCAGAAGTTCTCCGGCTGGGTTGCCGCCAACTTTATTTAGGCGTAATTGTGTCCGGTTATAAGTTTCTTTTTCAAACCAACCGCCAAACTCAATTTTATGGTTTTCAATGTGATAGGTCGCAGCGATTGTGATACCTTTACGGTCGCCGCCAACAGATGATAATCCATATTGAACGCCGCGCGGGGATACTAAGGGTAAGCCATAAGATGTGGGAACGCCTGCCTGAAGTTGTTCATTATAATTGCCCAAAGTGTTACCATAGCTGTCTGGTGATACACCAAAGCCATCTTTGTCTTCATAATAAGCTGTGGCTTTAAAATCCAAGTCTTCTGAAAGGTCAGAGGTGATGGTCATTCCAAGGAGTAGATCTTTACGTATGTTCACACGATCTATGTAATATCCTGTATAGTTGCTATCCTGAAATTCAACATTGGCCCCAACGCCAAGAGCAGGAACCGTTCCTAAATAGGCAATGTTGCGACCCGTACCAGAACGACCCAACCCAGCACCAGTTGGACTTTCATATTGTGATCTGCTCATAGAAGGTGAGTCATAGTCAAAAAAGTCATTATATACCATTTGAGTGCTGATATAGGTGTCATCATCAAAATCATATCTTGCTTTGGCTTCAAAATGTTCTCGGTCAATAGATCCAGGGCCACGCCATAAATCACTATCGGTTTTTGAACGGCTTACATAGCCAGAAAACCCATTTATATCTCCCGTTTCAAGTTTAACAAAACTACGTCTTAGATTTTGATCGCCTAATGTAACTATCAGGGTGCCTCCTAATTCTTTTGAAGGCTTGGTGGTTAAATATTCAACAACCGGCCCAAGAGAAGTCGCGGACGGTAATACAATATTACCAGAGCCAGGTGAGGCACGAACTTGTTGCAGATTTTCATTATCTACATAGCGAAAGATAGGGCTTCCCCCAAAGGCATCAGGTCGACCCATCGGTATGCCGTCAAGTGTGAACCCAACTTGTTGAAAGTTAAAGGCTCTGACGGTAACCGAGTTACCGAATTCATATAGACCAAGGGCACCGTCCGTTTGAACGTTAAAACCAGGCAAGCCTTCGAGTGCTTTTAAGCCTGAAACCCCTGAAGGGGCAGATAATAACGCTTCACGTGTTACAGATATTGTATTTCCAGCCTCACCTTCACCAATCGCGTCCGATGCTGTTGATAGTCGCCGACCAGTAACCACTAATTCATCTATGGGGTCGTCTTGTGAGGCATTGGTATTTGCTTCTTGAGAATTTACGTCCTGAGCCGTTAATCCTGTGGCGATTAAAAATGACATCAAGATACTTGATGTTCCTCTTTTTAATTGTCTTTTTAGTGCTTTATTTTTCATTTTTTTCCCTTCATTTGACGGTTATTTTCCATAATGTCAGAAGGAGATGTTTCAATAACAAGCATACTATATTTTTTTGATCTTCTCCTCTCCAGCTCACCAACTTCGTGTGAATGAGCCAGACCTGCGTTGATTTTATTATCACCTTTAAAGCCTATAAACTATCGCTTAAGGGCAGGTTTGAAGGGCTAAGATAGCACAATTTTAAATGATAGTATATAACATATAAATTTTTGGCATCTTTACTTCAGTTGGGGAGATTTTCACCTACTAGGGGTCACGGCGGCACCAAGAAGAGAGGACATGGGGGCGGTGATTATTTTTATGGGAATTTCTTTGACGTAACTGACCATAGGGCCTTTATCATTAAAGCGTGCTTTGAAATCTTCAAACTTTATGAGAGAGGCTATTTTAGGAATTATGCCGCCGCCAATATAAACGCCGCCTTTGGCCCCCTGTACTAAAGCAATATCTCCTGCCACACTGGCGAGAATTGATAAAAATAATTGCACGGCTTTAACACAATCAGCATCATCGCCTTTATGGGCTAATTCTGTGATATATTCTGGGGTTATATTTGAATTTTCTGACCCCGTAAGAAAGTCATATATGCGTTTCAACCCGAGCCCTGATAATAATGTTTCATTTGAAATATGGGAAATGGTTTTTTGTAAATGGTTATTTAAATCCATCTCAATACTTGATTTAGGGCTATAGGATATATGGCCTAATTCTGTGGATATTGCTTGCAATCTATTTTGGCAGGTGACGCCGATAGAGCCGCCTAAACCGGTGCCAATACCAAGGACACTGAAGGGAGCATTTTTGAGAGCTTTTCTATCAGGGGTTAGGTTTAAAAAATCATCACGTTCCAATATGGGAATTGCATAAACTAACGCTTCATAATCATTGAACAATCTGACGTGTTCAAAATCAAATTTCTTTTCAATCTCGTCTGCGGAAATATCCCAGTTAAAATGCCATAAATTGCCATGACGAGGTCTTATTTCACCAGCAATAGCAAAATGGGCGATTTTGGGAATATCAGTGCCCAGCGTTTTAATATAAGCCTCAAGCATAGCAATAAAAGAGCTGTAATTCTTGCAAGGAAAAACTTGAATAGATTTTATGATGGGCTTTTTCTGATTTTTGGAAAATTGAGCAATGCCAAAGCGACCATTGGTGCCCCCCACATCTGATATGATTATATCTTCGTTCATATATGTCCCTTGATCATATTATATCTACTATTGCCACACCACTGCTCAGATGTCTATTATGAGATTATAAAAAACTTCAGGGGATGTTTATGTTTGCAGTTTTATCATTTTTAGCTTTTAGCGCTTTAGTGGCTTTGATTTCATATTTAAAAACTAGAAATGATAAGATGGTTACGTCTGATGATTATTTTCTCGCTGGGCGCGGTCTAACGGCGTGGGTCATAGCAGGTTCCCTTATGCTGACCAATTTATCGACCGAGCATCTGATCGGCCTTAACGCCGATGCCTTTGCTCATACTGTGGTCGTTATGGCATGGGAAACAACGGCGGCGTTAGCCATGGTTTTAACGGCGCTTTATTTTTTACCAAAATATTTAAAAAGCGGTTTGACGACGATCCCTGAATATATTGCCAATCGTTATGATCAAAATACCCGCGTGATTGCTACGGTTTTATTTCTTTTTTCTTATGTTGTTGCCATCTTACCCGTGGTGCTTTTATTTGGCGCGGCAGGTTTAGAGAGCCTTTTTGATGTTTCGCAATCTTTGGGGGTTAGCAAATCTGCGGCATTGTGGATTATAGTGTGGACGGTGGGTTCTTTGGGGTCACTTTATGCAATTTTTGGTGGCCTTAAGGCGGTCGCCATCTCTGATACCATTAATGGTATTGGCTTTTTAGCTTTTGGATTATTAGTGCCGGCACTGGCCCTGATTTATATTGGCGATGGCGATTTATGGGGTGGACTTGATAAGGTCTATCAAAGTGCTCCTGAAAAATTCGATATTACGGGCAATGAGCCGGGTTCCTTTCTACCTTTTGGCGTATTATTTACGGGAATGATCATTAATCAGGTTTTCTTCTGGTGTACCAACCAATCAATAATTCAACGTGCCTTAGCCGCTAAAAACCTAAAAGAGGGACAAAAAGGCGTGTTGATCGCTGCTTGTTTTAAGCTGATTGGCCCGATCGCCATTGTCTTGCCCGGGGTTATTGCTTTTTATATGTTCAAAGATAAATTAAGCGCCGATAACGCCATGCTCGCTTATCCTATGTTGGTCAAGGCCATATTGCCGCCGGCCTTGGTTGGGCTTTTTGCCGCAGTGATGGTTGGGGCTGTTTTAAGCACGTTTAACAGTGTTTTAAATAGTGCGGCGACACTTTACAGCCAAGGAATTTATCATATTTATATTAACAAGAACGCCACAGGTCGCCAGATGGTATGGTCAGGGCGGCTCTGTAGTATTGTGCTGGCATTGGTGGCGATGATGGCGGCACCGATGATTGATAGCCAAGGCAGTCTTTATAATTATTTACAAAAAATCAATGCCACATTCTTTGGTCCGATGTTGGCTGTTATATTGCTCGGATTATTAACTAAATTTGCAACGGCGCGCGCGGCGAAAGTCGCTATGATCCTAGGACCTGTATTGTTTTATTGTCTCGTCTTTGTTTTTGGGGAGCAAGTACAGAGCTTTGCCAAAATATTATTGAATACGACTGATGAAATCCATTTTCTTCATTTGTTGGCATTGGTTTTTATCTTAACGGCACTCTTGATGCTGGTGATCAGTAAAATCTGGCCTGAGCCTTATGTGGAATATCAAAATACGATAGCAAAAGTTGATTTAACCCCGTGGAGATATGCCAAACTCGCCAGCGGCATAATTTCGGCATTAGCCATTGCTACATACGTGATGATGGCTCAATGAAGAAAGAGTGATAATCTTCAATTAATTACCTCATTAGTACGCATTGATGCTTTTTTATTTTTTTATTTTGCCAACAATGAATAATAAAATAATAGCGCCTATTGTGGCGGTGACTAAGGATCCGATGAAGCCACCAAAACTTATACCAACCAGACCAAGAACCCAGCCCCCTAAAATGGCGCCAATAATGCCAACAACCATGTTGCCAAGCAGGCCAAAACCATCACCTTTCATCATGTTGCCCGCAAGCCACCCAGCAAGGGCGCCGATTAATAAATATGCTAAAAATCCCATTTCATTACCTCTCCTAGTTTATAATATGTGCAATCATTGTGCCTTTATTAAAGCCCAATGGCAATTAATTTTGATTATTTATCAGGGCTTTTTTTTGAGAACGGGATAATTTTTTTATGAAGATTTCTTTTTTTGTGGCACTGCTTCGATCAGGGTGATTTTCTGTATAAACCAGTATAAGCGGGCCACGACCACGGGTATATTTGGCTCCTTTTCCATTTTGATGGTCAGCCACGCGCTTTTCCAAATCATTGGTTATGCCTGTATAATAGCTGCTATCATTACATTTTAGAATATAGAGACACCATTTAGACATTTTATTCTTTCGCGAGATTAGTTTATGCTAATCTTTATATTATTTTATCATTTTTAAAAGAAGCTATTTATGACATCAGTTATTGCATCATTAGAAAAATTGCCCAGTGAAACTGACTTTTATGACATTTACTGGAATAAAAAGCCGTTCATTGTTAAGGGTGCTATTGGGGCGAAAATATTTGCAAACCTAATAAACGCGGATCAGTTGGCAGGATTGTCATTGGATGATGACATTCGTTCGCGTATTGTTAAAAAGGGCCAAGGTGCCGAGGACTGGACCTGCGTGCATGGGCCGTTTGATGAAGATGTTTTTTCCACCATTGGTGAAGAAAACTGGAGTTTGTTGGTTCAGGATGTTGAAAAAAATCATCCTCCTACTGCAGAAATTCTTATGGGGTTTGATTTTTCGCCCCGTTGGTTGATTGATGATGTGATGGTTAGTTATTCAACTGTTGGCGGCGGCGTCGGCCCCCATATTGACAGTTATCATGTGTTTCTTATTCAGGGAGAAGGGACGCGGCGTTGGAAAATCGGAGGCCAAGCCATTACAAAGGAAAACTATGTTGAAAACCTTGATTTAAAAATTCTAAAAGATCCATTCATTGGTGATGACTTTGAAGTCACTCAAGGGGACGTTATTTATATTCCTCCTTATTTTCCCCATCAAGGCGAGACCCTCACAAACGCATTGACCTATTCCGTTGGCTTTCTTGGCCCGTCATTGGCGGAATTAATGACGGAATATGGGCATTATTTGGAACAGCAGGACGCAATTAATATAAGGTATGATGGTAACCAATTAGACGTTAGATCGGCTGGAATGCATATGGCGGATAATGAAGTTGATCATTTTCGCCGCCAATTGTCAGATACACTTAATTCAGAGCATTTTGAAAAATGGCTAAGAGGTTATTTTTCAAATTCAGAGGATGATTAATCTTCGGCAAATAAATTGGCCAATTGGTCGGTAATTGCCCCCCCTAATTGGTCGGCGTCCATAATGGTGATGGCATTTTTATAATAGCGTGTCACATCATGGCCAATACCGATGGCAAGAAGTTTTATAGGTGATCTTGTCTCTATAACCTCAATAACATGGCGTAAATTTTCCTCCAGATAATTGGCATTATTTGATGATAATGTGCTGTCATCAACTGGTGCGCCGTCGGATATTACCATTAAAATTCGCCGTTCTTCAGAACGATTGATCAGTCTGTTATGGGCCCAGAGCAGGCTTTCCCCATCAATATTTTCTTTAAGCAACCCTTCGCGTAGCATTAGCCCTAAATTATTGCGACTACGCCTAAGGGTGGCGTCGGCTGATTTATAAATAATATGTCTAAGATCATTAAGTCTACCCGGTTTTTCAGGTTTGCCATTCTCTGTCCATTTAAGGCGGGATTTGCCGCCTTTCCATGTTTTTGTGGTGAAGCCTAATATTTCCACTCGCACTCCGCAGCGTTCTAACGTGCGGGCAAGAATATCCGCACACATGGCAGCAATGGTTATGGGACGGCCACGCATTGATCCTGAATTATCAATTAACAATGTGACGGCTGTATCTTTAAATTTACTGTCTTTTTCCATTTTAAATGAAAGGGGCTGAGTAGGATTGGTGACAACACGGGTCAGACGGGCCGTATCAAGTATTCCTTCTTCTAAATCAAACTCCCATGAACGGGTTTGCTTTGCCATAAGTAATCGTTGCAAGCGGTTGGCGAGCTTTGAGACCATCCCTTGTAAATGATATAATTGCTGATCGAGTTTTTTGCGAAGTTGTATAAGCTCATCAGCTTCGCATAATTCTTCTGCTACAATACATTCATCATATTCACTGGTATAGACCTTATAGCCCGGCCCCATCGAATAGAGACCGCTTGGGTCATTATCATCCCATTGGGGTGATGTACCCTCATTTTGAGCTTGTTTGAGTAATTCCATCAATTGTTCAGGGGTCAGTTCGCTAAGTTGATCACCAGCGGCGTTATCATCAACTTCTTGATCTGATTGATCGCCTTCTTGTTCGGCGCCATCTTCGCTCATCTCGTCGTCATTATCTATATCTTGATCGGACTGTTGATTTTCCTGTGTTGGATCATCGCTATTCTCGCCAGGGTCGTTATTTTGATCATCATCAATGTCACGGGCTAATTCTAAGTCGGTTATGATTTTACGACTTAATTTTAGAAAATTCTTTTGATCATTAATATTATTGATCAATTCATTAAGATGTTCTCCCGCTTTTTCTTCAATTTCAAAGCGTAATTTATTGACGGCAGTTCGTGCGGACTGGGGAGGTAATTCGTGGGTTAATCGTTCACGAACCAATAATTTCATAACATCACCTAAAGGGGCTTTTGTACTTTCTTCTGATTGTACGATATTATGTTCATTATAATATTTTTCCAGATGAGCCTTTAAATTTTGGGCGACGCCGTCCATTTTATTGGCCCCGATTGCCTCTACCCTTGCCTCCTCTATGGCGTCATAAACTTCACGAGCCATATCTCCCTGTGGCTTATATTGGCTGTGTAGGACATCATTGTGATAGCGTTTATGGAGGGAAAAACTATCGCCTTTGCCGCGCAGCTCTGCAATTTCCTGCAATGACATATCAGAATAAACCATAGGCAAGCGAACCTGCCCTGCTATTGGCGCAGGGGCAGTACCGAAGCTGACTTCAATCTCACGGTCATTGGCAAGCGCACGAACGGTGGAGGACACCGCCCTTTTAAAATCATCAATATTTTGAATGTTTTTTTTGTTCAAGCTTATAAACCTGCTATTGGCTCTCAGAATTTTTAAGGACGGCGGTAGATTTTAATTCTTCACCAAAAGAACGCTGAAAATATTCAGCAATGATAGGCCGTTCCAATTCGTCACATCTATTTAAAAATGACAGACGGAACGAAAAGTCGAGGTCTTTGAATATTTCAAAATTCTCAGCCCATGTCAGCACAGTACGTGGTGACATCACAGTGGAAATATCACCATTGATAAAACCTTTGCGGCTTAAATCTGCGACTTGAACCATTTGTTTGATGATTTTCATTTCGGCTTCATTTTGCATCAAGGGCATTTTTGCGGCGATGATACCTTCTTCTTGCTGGTGGGGAAGATAATTTAAAGTCGATACAATGTTCCAACGGTCCATTTGGCCTTGGTTAATTTGCTGAGTTCCGTGATATAGCCCCGTGGTGTCGCCCAGACCGACTGTGTTGGTTGTGGAAAATAGGCGAAATGACGGATGGGGTTTAATAACTTTATTTTGATCTAGCAGTGTAAGCTTACCATCAACTTCAAGCACCCTTTGGATGACAAACATAACATCAGGACGACCCGCATCATATTCATCAAAAACCAACGCCGTTGGGTTTTGTAAGGCCCATGGCAAAATGCCTTCTTTAAATTCTGTTACTTGTACGCCGTCTTTTAACGTAATGGCGTCTTTTCCGATTAAATCAATTCGACTGATATGGCTATCTAAATTGACCCGTAGGCAAGGCCAGTTTAGACGGGCCGCTACTTGTTCAATATGA
>CALDNY010000277.1 GCA_937914685.1 uncultured Kordiimonadaceae bacterium | reverse complement strand
TTTACGTTTGGATACACCTTAACAGACTGTCCAGTTTTTTAGGACCACCTCAAACTTCCTGAGCGTCCCAAGAATAAACCTATCCATTTATGCTCTAGGCAGGCACATGCACTAAACATTAAATGGATAGATTATTATAAGTCGGGACAGACGAGCACCATTTCGAGGAGGTCCTGCGGCGTCCCAAGAATAAACCTATCCAATTATGCTCTAGGCAGGCACATGCACCAAACATCAAATGGATAGATTATTTGGTTCTAAATTATTTTTCATTTTGGTGAATTATAAATTTTGCTCTCTCATAAAGTTCATCAAAAGTTATGATTTCAGGGTTGCTAATATTCTTTCTAAAAAGCTCAAAAGAACGATACTTATCTTCATTGATACCGTTTTCAGTTTGAAACTCTTCAAGGCACCCAATAATAAGGAATGATTTGGGTTGATAATTAAAAACCTCTTCACTTGTTGGGTTGCCTGTTTTCTTATCTTTTCCACGAAATTTATTGCCTATACTATCCACAGCAGATGCAACGGTTCCTTGTATTTGTGAAATAGCACCAACAAGTTCGGAAGAAGGTGCCCAACATTCAGTTCTATAAGCAACTGCTTTGTTTTGTAATAAACGGGTTTCGTGTGTTTTAATCTCAATAAAGCATGAATTAGAGATGATTCCCTTTGTTTTCATAAAACCATCAACTCGCTTCCCGCTCACCATAGCATTAAAGCCTTGAACCAATTGCTCAAGTTTTTTATCGTCAAGGTTTGACATAAATAAATAACTTAGTCCGTACCCAAATATCCATGGGTTTTTTTCGAAAAATAACTGCCATAAACTTTCTTTTGTTTTATTTTTCTTAGTCATTAAATCCAAAAAATAGTCACCGTCATTGAAAAGTTTTTCAAACACCTCTAACTGATTTTTGCGATACCCAATAGCGACGACATCTTCCTTTGTTATTTTAGTTTTTAATACTTCTTGAATTAGGGTAGGGTCAATTTGGAGAATTTTATCAATTTGTGATTGTTTTGCAGATGCATCGCTTAAATTTTTATCCGATATACTAGATGGCACGAACCCCTCAAAATTTAAATATCGAATATTATGAAGAAAGTCATATAAAACCTTTAATTCCTCACCTGCAAACGAAAAACTCGCATTGTAGGGCTTGTCTGTAGCCACTGAATACCCTTGAATATTAAGAGCTACAAGAGAATTATTACTCTCTATTAGAGTAGCTTTAATGTTCTTTGTGGAACCTTTTTCGTGCCGTAAAACGACCTCCTTCTTAATAGTTCCAAATGCATACTCATCAGACGAGTTTATTACTTTAGAAACCAAGCGAATTTTTCTATCGACATCAAGGATATTCGTTAACGGAGGGCTGATATATATTTTACCTTCCTTCGGATTTAGGTAGTTGTCATCTTCATTCATCAGACACTTATAACGCATAATGATAAGTTTTCATAATACAATTAACCTACTACATAAATGCTAATTCTCTGTGTGCCAGATAAAATTGCGCTAAATTAAGGTGATGTCTACTTAATTAACTCATCTCCGTGGCTAATACCCAAGCTCGTCACTAATTTCAACCTTTTCAGAGTCACGCCAATGGCCAAAAAACACGCCTACATTCACTAAAACAGTTACAGAATAAAAAGGTGTCCGATACACGCGATTTCTAGCAAATAAAAAGATTTCCCCAACCACCAAAAACCTATCACTCGCTTTGCTTTTTTTAGTCTAGCCTCAAGCGCCGGCGCTTGCGCTTAGGCTAACGGCACAGGACTTCCTCGAAATGGTGTCAGTCTGTCCCGACTTATAAAAACCTATCCATTTGATGTTTGGTGCATGTGCCTGTCTTGAGCATAAATGGAGAGGTTTATTCTTGGGACGGCACAGGACTTCCTCGAAATGGTGCTCGTCTGTCCCGACTTATAAAAATCTATCCATTTAATGTTTTTTGCTTGTGCCTGTCTTGAGCATAAATGGAGAGAGGGAGGAGGGGGATGGAGAGATGGGGCGGTGAGTTGTTGTTTTTCAGAATAATATTTTGTTATTTTTAATAAAATGCTATAAAATTCTGTTTATATGGCTTATTTTTGCACTTTTATGTAAAAAATGGCAATATTTGACTTGCGGTGTGGGTGCTTATGCCTATACTGCGCCGCATTATATAAATGCAAGGAAACTATAATGTCTGTAAACAAAGTTGTTCTCGCCTATTCAGGCGGTCTTGATACCTCGATCATTTTAAAATGGTTGCAGGACGAATATAATTGCGAAGTGGTGACATTCACCGCTGACCTTGGTCAAGGTGAAGAGTTGGAGCCGGCCCGTAAAAAAGCGGAAATGTTTGGCATCAAAGAAATCTTCATTGATGATCTACGCGAAGAATTCGTTCGCGATTTTGTTTTTCCTATGTTTCGCGCCAATGCCCTTTATGAAGGGGTTTATTTGCTTGGTACTGCCATAGCCCGTCCGTTAATTGCCAAACGTCAAATTGAAATCGCCAAGCAAGTGGGCGCTGATGCGGTTTGTCATGGTGCCACGGGCAAGGGCAATGATCAGATCAGGTTTGAGCTTGGTTATTACGCGCTTAATCCTGATATTAAAGTGATCGCCCCATGGCGCGAATGGGACCTCAACAGCCGTGAGAAACTAATTGAATATGCCCAAATGCATCAAATTCCCATTGCTAAAGACAAAATGGGCGAAGCTCCCTTTTCTGTGGACGCCAACTTGCTCCACACTTCATCGGAGGGAAAAATATTAGAAGATCCGTGGGCGGAAAGCCCAGAATATATTTATGGTCGCATTGTTGCACCAGAAAAAGCACCCGATAAACCCACCTATATTGAAATTGAATTTGCCAAGGGCGATGCGGTTGCCATTGACGGCGTTGCGATGTCACCTGCGACAATTCTTACTAAATTAAACGAACTAGGCTGCATTAACGGCATTGGTCGGCTTGATTTACTGGAAAATAGATATATCGGAATGAAGTCGCGCGGCATTTATGAAACCCCGGGCGGTACTATTCTTCTGACGGCTCACCGCGGCATGGAAAGCATCACTCTTGATCGCGGCGCCATGCATTTAAAAGATGAATTGATGCCAAAATATGCTGAAATGATTTATAACGGCTTTTGGTTTTCACCAGAGCGTGAAATGATGCAAGCCTTAATCGACAAATCACAAGAAGACGTTTACGGCACAGTGCGGCTTAAACTTTATAAAGGCGGCGTTTATCTTGTTGGACGTAAATCACCAAAATCCCTTTATTCCATGGAACACGTCACCTTTGAAGAAGATCAGGTTTATGATCAACGCGACGCCGAAGGCTTTATTAAACTTAATGCTCTGCGTCTTAGGCTTCGTAATATGCGCGGATAAAAGATTATTATCTAATCTTTATACAGCAAGTGATTATTAGAGGTGATTTTTGAAATTTTATTTGCTAATGTCCGCCCATGAGTGCTGATTGGAAAGATATTTGGACGACAATTGCCCAGTGGGATGCTGAGGGCCGCAAAATGGCCCTTGCTACCGTTGCAAAAACGTGGGGAGCCTCACCACGCCCCGTAGGCAGTCATCTTATCATTGATCAGGACGGTCATATGCAAGGCTCAGTCTCTGGTGGCTGTATTGACGGCGTTGTGGTCGCCTCGGCCCAAAAAACCATAAAATCAGGCACAGGCGAATATCTAATATTTGAAGTTGCCACCGATCGGGCTTGGGAAGTGGGCTTGAGCTGCGGTGGTGAAGTTCACATTCTGGTCGAGCCAGTGATTAATATTGAAGATAAAATAAAATATTTATTAGACGGTAATCAAGCTGAAATTAAAAAACTGCCTTGCGAAACAAAAATGCCTTCTGGCGAAACTTTTACCCATACTTATAAACAGCCCTTAGAAATGATTGTTGTCGGTGCGGTGCATATTTCACAAAGTTTAGTGAAAATGGCCGAAACATTGAATATTAAAGTGACATTGATTGACCCTAGAACGGCCTATGCCAACAATGAAAGGTTCCCTGCGGTTAATTTCCTGACCGATTGGCCTGATGAAGCGTTGGAAAATATGACCATTTCATCATCAACCGCGATTGTCACTTTAAGCCATGACCCAAAACTTGATGATCCTGCTTTGGAAGTTGCCATCAGATCAAACGCCTTTTATGTGGCGGCCTTAGGCAGTCGCAAAACCCATAAAGACCGAGTTTCGCGCCTTAAAGAAAAAGGCTTCACAATGGCTGAAATCGCCAGAATCCACGGCCCTGCTGGTCTTGATATTGGCAGTTTAGAGCCAGCGGAAATCGCCCTTTCTATATTATCAGAACTAATTTCAATTCACCGCAAAGGCGAGCAATGAGCGCGCGCATCAGTGCTATAGTGTTGGCGGCTGGCTCATCAAGGCGGATGGGGGCGGATAATAAATTGCTGCTCACTTTCAATGATAAAACCATGGTCAGCCATGTGATTGATCAGCTTTTATCAAGCGCCATTGATGATATTATTGTGGTGACAGGAAATGACGCGGATAAAGTCAAGGCAAGCATCACTCAAAATGTGCGCTTCATCGATAATCCAGATTATGATCAAGGCTTAAGCACATCCGTAAAGGCAGGGATTGACGCACTGGCAAACCACTGCGACGGCGTGATGATCTGCCTTGGTGATATGCCTTATATTATGGCTAAAGATTATAATAAACTGCTCAGCGCCTTTCAAAAAGGCAAAATAATTGCTCCGACAACACAAGGAAAAATCGGCAACCCTCTGATATTTTCACAAAAATATTTTGCCGATTTTAATTCTCTAAACGGTGATAAAGGCGCGAGAAACCTGCTCAAAAAATACCCAGATGACGTGATAGAAGTTGACCTTGATAATGAAGCGATCTTCAATGATATCGATACCCCTGAAGATTATCAAAATCACCGCTAATATTAGCCTATTTACAAATCAAATGGCTGGGTTATAGTCTTTATATATAAAAAAAATATTTGGAGGGTGAAATGCTGAAAAAGTTTAACTTTTTATTGGTGATATTGGCTAGTTTTATAATGGCAAGTGGGGCTTATGCTCAGGATTATTCAAAATATAACGATAAAGCCCTTCATAAAATATTAGAGGATATTGCCACCGTTGAACGTAAGGTTTTAATGCCCATGCGCGACGGTGTTGGCTTGTCCTCTGATATTTACCGACCTAAAAAAACAGATAAAGATGTACCAGCGATCTTCGTTCGCACTCCCTATAATATGAATGAGCTTGGAGGCAGTAGCCTGCAGATGGCGGTGGAAGCGGTGAGCCGTGGCTACGCGTATGTTTTGCAAAATGAACGGGGACGTTATTTTTCCGAAGGCAAATTTGAAATTCTCGGTCATCCGCGCACCGACGGTTATGACGCCCTTGACTGGATTTCAGCGCAATCATGGTCCAATCATAAGGTCGGCACTTACGGTTGCTCGTCAACGGCTGAATGGCAACTTGCCTTGGCGGCCATGAACCATCCTGCCCACGCGGCGATGATCCCACAATCCGCAGGCGCCGGTATTGGCCGTGTTGGTGAATTTTGGGAACATGGCAATTGGTACACGGGCGGCGTTCAGCGTATTTTGTTTTTCGTCTGGCTCTACGGTGTTGATAATCCGCTTCGGGCGCAAATCCCCGAGGGTTTAAGCGCCGAAGTTCGCCAACATATTAGCCAATATAATGATCTGGATACTCAAAAACCCGATGTTGATTGGCAAGAACATATTAAACATTT
Organism: uncultured Kordiimonadaceae bacterium; assembly: GCA_937914685.1. Taxonomy (GTDB): domain Bacteria; phylum Pseudomonadota; class Alphaproteobacteria; order Sphingomonadales; family Emcibacteraceae; genus Pseudemcibacter. The sequence goes on along the minus strand of CALDNY010000277.1, from coordinate 6,720 downwards.
ACCGATCCAAGATTTACTGACAAGTTTGGGTGAGCCTGAGGGAACTTTTGAAGAATTGGTCAAACGCACCCCTGCTTCAAAAGGATGGTTCGAAGGCGGCCTTTATCATGATAATGAACCGTGGGGCGTTCCTGCTTTATGGTTTAATTCCTGGTACGATGTCTCTAAAGGGCCAAATTTGGCCCTGTTTAATCATATCCGTAAAAATGGCATAGACAAAGAAACCCGTGATAATCAATATGCCATCATCGCGCCGATCCCCCATTGTCGTTATACAACTATGGGCCCCAACACAGTAGTTGGGGAGCGCGAATTGGGCGATACCAGTTTTGATGTTTCAGGTGAAATATTCGCATGGTTTGATAAATGGCTTAAGGGTGACAAAAAAGCATTTGATCCTAAGACGCCTCATGTTCGTTATTATACAATGGGTGAGAATGAGTGGCAGTCATCAGATCAATGGCCTCCTGAAAATGCTGGTAATGTTAAAATGTATTTAAGCGGCGGCGGTAATGCCAACAGCCTTTATGGTGACGGCACATTGACCATGACAGCGCCAAACAAAGAGGGCTCTGACAGTTATAATTATGATCCGATGATCCCGGTTAAAACCATTGGCGGTAGTGATTGTTGTAATGGCGGATTGGTTGATCCGGGCCCGCGCGACCAACGAACGATCGAAGCGCGCCAAGATGTGCTGGTCTATACCAGTGAACCGCTTGAAAAACCAATGGAGATATCAGGGTTTATTGACACGGTTCTTCATGTTTCTTCAGACGCAAAAGATACTGATTTTGCGGTAAAACTTGTTGATGTAACGCCGGACGGTACGGCTTATATTCTAGATGATACCATCATGCGCGCCCGTTACCGTGAAGGATATGACAAGCAAGTAATGATGAAAGAAGGCGAAGTTTATAAAATCGACTTAACGGCTATGTCCACTAGTATTGTTTTTCAAAAAGGTCACCGCATTCGCGTTGAAATTACATCGTCAAATTTCCCGAAATTTGCCCGAAATCTTAATACGGGCGGTAATAATTATGATGAAAAAGAAGGCGTAATCGCCCATAATACCATTCACCATTCCGATCAATACCAGTCTTATATTATTTTGCCAGTGGTTAAATAAATGAAATATATATATTTACTTTTTTGGGCGACTATATTGTGTCTTTCGGGATGCTCGGAACCGCCGATTAAAGCGGATATATTAATCACGGGCGGCATGGTTTATGACGGCACTGATAACCCCGCTTCCTTGCTTGATGTGGCCATATTAGGCGATAAAATCATCTATGTAGGGCCAGCTGGTCATGTTGAGGGTAAAAAAATCATTGATGGGACGGGGCTTATTGTCGCTCCCGGTTTTATTGATCCTCATACCCATTCCCTTGATGATTTAAAATCCGACCAACTCAAGCAAAATGCTAATTATTTAAGCCAAGGTGTGACCACAGTTTTTAATGGAAATGACGGCGGTGGTAGCAGTGATATTGCCGCCACACTGGATATGTTGACTGCTCATGGTATCGGTACAAATACGGCACTTTATGTCGGCCAAGGGGCGGTTAGGCTCGCGGTTATGGGGATGGTTGATGATACACCAACGCCCGACCAAATGAGCAAAATGAAAGCCCATGTCAAACGCGCTATGGAAGAGGGCGCCTTTGGTCTTTCATCAGGGTTATATTATGCGCCCGGTAGTTATTCTTCGACCTTAGAAGTAGCGGAGCTTGCGACGATGATTAAGCCTTATGATGGCATTTATGAAAGCCATATCCGCGATGAAAGCACATATAACATTGGCCTAAAAGGCGCTGTTCAAGAAGTGATTGATATTGGAAAATTCGCCAATGTCAAAGTCCATGTGGCCCATATAAAAGCGCTCGGCGTTGATGTATGGGGACAGTCCAAAGATGTGATAAAAATGATTGAAGCAGCACAAGAGGAGGGTGTTCGTATTACGGCGGATCAATATCCTTGGCTCGCCACCGGTACGGGGGTTCGCTCCTCATTATTGCCGCGTTATGTTCAAGTGGGGGGAGATGCTGCCATGCGCGCCCGTTTGATGGACGCAAAAATATTACCAACCATCAAGGATGAGATGGGCGAAAATATGCTAAAACGTGGTGGTGCGGAGGCTTTACTGCTGACAGGGGGTGATGCGAATATCACGGTCGGTAGAACTTTGGCCGAAGAGGCCGCAGCGCGCAAAAAAGAAGCCATTGATACGGCCATAGAAATAATCTTGGAAGGGGACAGTAATGTCGCCAATTTTAGCATAAATGAAGATGATATGCGCGACTTTATGCAAAGGCCGTGGGTCATGACCTCGTCAGATGGCTCCTACGGTCACCCGCGTAAATATGCAACATTTCCTACTAAATATCGCCGTTATGTTGTGGAAAAGAAATATATCACTTTACAAGATTTCATTCACCGTAGCACGGGACTTACTGCAAAAACAGTTGGCCTTAAGGATCGCGGGACCCTTGAAAAAGGAAAGTTTGCTGATATAGTAATTTTTGACGAACAAGAATTTGCCCCAAAAGCTGACTTTGTAAATCCACGAGAATTATCTGTAGGGGTGAAATATTTATTGGTAAATGGTGGGCTTGCTATTATTGAAGGCAATCTTACAAATGAACTTTATGGCAGAGCTTTAAAAAAGGAAAATAATTAGGGTCGAGAGTATAAACAAACGGGGACAAAACATAAAAGGGGAGTTTTATGGGACAACATAATAAAAAAACAATGACTATTGATGCCACGGATCAAGCTGCGGGGGGCGGTTTATTAAATAGACGATTTTTCTTAACATCAACTTTATTAACCTCAGCGGCACTGGCTAGTGCTAAATCAGCCTTTGGCCAAGAAATGGTCGGTCAAGGTCAAGAAGACTGGACTTTATACCCAGGCAGTGACGCTTTAGAATATGGTGAGCTTTCCCGTTTTGAAGTGGGTCGCGTAAAAAAGCTAGTGGGAGAAGTCTCTGGAGGCAGGACAGCCACCTCAGCAGGGAGAACGCCGCATCATAATTTAATGGGAACGATTACCCCAAGCGGCCTTCATTTTGAAGTGACCCACCACGGCATTCCCGATATTGACCCAGATCGGCATAAAGTTGTCATTCATGGCATGGTTAAAAATCCATTGAAATTTGATATAAATGCATTGGAAAATTATCCAACAGTTACAAGAGAATATTTTATGGAATGTAGCGGTAATAGCCGCATTTGTTATGAAGATAAGCCAACCAAGCAACATTTAGATATGACCCACGGTCTTGTTTCTGGGAGCCAGTGGACGGGCGTTCTTCTTTCGACCTTGCTTGATGAATGCGGCATTTCAAAAGATGCAAAATGGATTATCGCCGAAGGAGCAGATTCTGGTTCACTCAGCCGCAGTATTCCCATAGATAAAGCCTTGAAAGACACTATGATTGCCATTTATCAAAATGGCGAACGTTTGCGTCCGGGGCAAGGTTATCCCATGCGTGTGCTCAATCCGGGCTTTGAAGGGAATACTTCCGTTAAATGGGTTCGATCCTTATATGTAACTGATAAGCCAGTTATGTCGCGCTTTGAAACTTCAAAATATACCGATAAATTATATGACGGGAATGCCCTACAATTTAGTTTAGAGCTTGATGTAAAATCCGTCATTACAAGGCCTTCTAATGCCATGAGCCTCGCCAAACACGGTCTTTACGAAGTGACGGGCTTGGCGTGGTCTGGTCGCGGCAAAATAGCTCGAGTTGAAGTGTCGGCTGATGGCGGCAAGACGTGGGCTGAGGCGGCGATAGAAGGGCCCGTTAACAGCATAATGCTGACCCGCTTTCGCATACCGTGGATGTGGAACGGAACCCCCGCCATTTTGCAAAGCCGCGCCATTGATGAATTTGGTCGGGTCCAACCCACCAGAAAAGAACTTATCAGCGCTCGCGGCAATAAAGCTTTTTATCATTTCCACGCCATTCATAGCTGGGGTGTGGACGCAAAGGGGGGTATTGAACATGTTTATGCGTAAATCCCTTATCATAGCGAGCGTGCTTTTAAGCGTTCATACTGTTCATGCTCAGGAAAGCCGATTTGGTGAACCCGCGACAGATGCGGATATAGCCAAGCGCTTTTGGTCTGTTTTCCCCGACGGCCAATTTTTGCCTGAGGGAGAGGGAACAGCGGTTCAAGGGGCGGAATTATTTGTCGATAATTGTGAGGTTTGTCACGGCTCTCCCGAAGAACATGGCATCGCTGATGCGTTATTTGGTGGAATCGGTACCTTAGGAACTGACAAAATGTTGGCGACGGTGGGAAGCTATTGGCCTTATTCTACTACTGTTTTTAATTATATCCGCCGCGCCATGCCTTATACCTCGCCCATGTCGCTAACCAATAGTGAATATTACGCTATTACCGCCTATTTATTATCGGCAAACGGTATTATCGATGAAAAGGCCGTGATCAATAAAAAGACATTGCCCAAGGTAAAAATGCCCAATCGCAATGGTTTTATTAATGCATATCCAGAAATACCAGATAAATATAAAACCAAATTCGATTAACAAAATTTGATTAAGGAAATAGCGTCTAATTAAAAACATAAAAGAACAATAGCCATAAATGCCGCAGATTAAGTTGCGGCAGGTGGACTTTTAAATAGAACGGTACAATTAAGCATGTTTATGCCTAAATATTAGCCGTCAAAATTATCAATCTCAATTTCTGGCAGCTCACCGGCAGGCTCAAAGCCTAATATCTTGCCGTAAAATACCAGCTCACTTTCCAAACTATGGATGATATTTTCTTTTTTGCCAAATCCATGATATTCGCCTTCGTAGGAATAATAGGCCACTGGAACGCCCTTTTTACGTAAAGCATCGACAATAAGCTCCGATTGGTTAGGGGGTGCCACAGGATCAAGCAGTCCTTGAAAGACGATTAAAGGTTTAGTAAAGCCGTCTAAGTGATTGATCGGAGATCGTTCTTTGTAGATTTCAATATCTTCTGGATAACGTCCAATCAGGCTATCGAGAAATCTACTTTCATATTTATGCGTATCTTTAGCCAGCACCTCAAGGTCACTAATGCCGTAATAATTGGCCCCTGCGGCAAAAATATCATGTTGGGATAGAGCCACTAGCACGCTGTAGCCGCCAGCACTGCCGCCGCGAATAAGCAGTCGGTCCGGGTCGGCAAGATCTTGGTCGATTAAATAATCTATGGCGGCTTTGGTATCATCAATATCGACAATGCCCCATTGGCCACGTAGGCGTTCACGGTATTCGCGGCCATATCCTGTGCTACCACCATAATTAATATCAACAACGGCAAAACCGCGTGATGTCCAAAACTGGTTACTGGCTCGAAAAGATGAATTGGTCGCGGCCACTGGCCCACCATGAAGGATAACAATCAAGGGCGGTAATTCATCATCAGCGACATAGTCTGGATTTTTTGGTGGATAATAAAAGGCGTGTGTCGGCTCATCTTTGAGGTTAGGAAAACTAATCGCTTGTGCAATTGATATATAGTCTTCATCAACAATCGCTTCTTGGCTTTTCTTTATGGTGATAAATTCGCCGTCAGCATATTCGACAATTTCTGCGGCCGAGGTTTCGGTTGCGCCAATTAAATAGATATGCTTTGCGTTTGAATAAACATCACGGATTGCAACATAGGGCGTTTCAATATCTTCGACGTCACCTGTTTCTAGATCAACTATGCCAAGGTGCGATCTGCCGTCCTGCTGATATTTTGCAATTATTTGTTGATCATTTAAAAAAGCATATGAATGGGCGCCAAGGGCGGAAGTGGTGCCAAATTCTGCCTCAATTTGTTGAAGTGCGTGTCCAGCTCCGTCTTGGTAAGTTTGGATATTCCACCAATTATCAGGATCGGCAATATAATAAAGTTTTCCGTCCGAAGTCCATCTAGGCTCTTGTACGGATAGGCTTTCTCTGGCTACGATAGTTGTGGCACCAGAAAGGCTTCCTTGCTTGGTTATTTTACCCATCCATAATTTTGTATCGTCCCAATTCATATTGGGATGATCCCATGTGATCCAGACGAGTGTGTCCCCTGCTGGATTAATTTGAGGTGATGAAATAAAATCGGTGCCGGAAAAAAGTGTCCGTATTTTGTGACCCTCTTTCAAGCTTATTGAAACCATGCTATTGACCGGTTCACCTTCATGGCTATGGTCCTCCTGAACACAGATTAGCTGATTATGACCGTCGTCCATGGCGCAGTCCGCATAACGGTATCCTTCTGTTGTCATGGGCTCGGGCGTACTATTAGGGGCGAGACGGTATAAAATTTGATCACTATGGTTAGAAAAATAAATCACCCCATCCCAAACATTATAAGAACCACCACCATATTCATGAACGCGGGTGCGGCTGATGTAATTTTCGGGGATCGCATTGCTGATGATGCCGTGCGCGTCCCTTTTTACGATCATACCGCTTTCAATCCAATATAAATCATCACCGTCCATGCGAATACTTCTAAGTCCCACGGCGTTTCGGGTGGTAAGTTCCGCAGATATGGGCGAGACCCAACTGCCGTACGGTGCTTCAATAGCATCATCAGAACAGGCGTTAATTAAAACAAGAGTGGCTACAATGAGGGCGATTTTTTTAAACATTTTCATCATCTTTTTTGTTATAAATTTTTATCTATTTTGAGATTAACAGGATGGTTTAAAAATTAAAGT
>CALDNY010000276.1 GCA_937914685.1 uncultured Kordiimonadaceae bacterium | reverse complement strand
TTGCCTTGATAATCAGCATCGACATTGTCCAAGTTACCACTGACCATGACCTGCCAAGCCACTTTCATTTCATCGCCGTCAATGGCAGTGAAAATTGCATGATATTTAGTAGGATCATCAAGTACGCTACCATCATTAGGAATAGGAACGCGATGTTCGCCGTTAGCAAACACATAACCAGTGCGGGGATATTTTTGTGGACGAAGACCGTGAATATCAGCGGCGTTGGGAATTTCGATCATTTTATCGACCTTCATAACATCACAGCGGATACGGGCGACGCGGGTATTCGCCTTATCATTAACGAACAAGTATTTACCGTCATAACTACCATCAGTGAATGACATATGAGGATGATGGGCATCGCCGTTTAACCAAACACCACCTTGCTTATCAAGGCGTTTTCTGGTGGCTGGCAACATACCATCACGCATGATTTTACGAGATTCGTTAGTGAGCCCCCACCCCGTTGCCGAACAACGGTTAAAGACAGGAATGCGCATCAATTCACGCATGGAAGGCACACCCACAATACGAACTTCACCAGCTTGACCCGAACTCCAAAAGCCGTAATATTCATCAAGTTGACCCGGTTCTACAATATAATCTTCTTGCGCGGCTGCGGCGTTGGAGGAATGGGCAAAACCCGTAGCGCCAAGACCAGCGAGGGCAGCGACACCGGTCGCACCTCCAAGAATTCCACGGCGGGAAACAATCATTCCCTTATCGTTATTATTTTTAGTCATTTTGTTCTCCTTTGGTTATAGAAATTAACAAACAATTTTTAATGGGAATTTCCCCATTTTTCTTATCGAACTTTTACTCGTTTTGAACTTTTTACTCATTTTGAACTTTTTTAGTTAGGCCCAAACGTCTTTCACGTCGTTCCCGTTTTTGAACCATCACCGGACATCTTTGGTCACAGGTGAATAATTCCTGACAGTGCATACAGCTCAAGCATTCATTGGGATGGATCGCGCCGTCCGGCATGATTGCCTGTACCATGCATTCGTTGGCACACCGTTGACACGGATTGCCACATTCTTTGTATCTTTTAAGCCAGTCGTTGGTTCTAAGCCGAGCGGGGATCGCCAGAGCCGCTCCTAGCGGACAAAGATACCGACAATAGAAGCGCTCTATGACCAAGCCCAAAGAAAGTAAGGTCAGGGCATAGATCACAAAAGGCCAGTCTCGTGCAAATTTTAAAATTATAGCTGTCTTAAAAGGTTCAACCTCCGCCATTATTTCAGCCAATGCCATGGAATAAAGTGACAAGCCAAACAGCGTGATAAAAATGATATATTTAAGGGATAATAATAATTCATGCAGTGCCCACGGCACTCTTATTTGGGGAATTTTGATGCCTTTAGCGGCTAAATTAAGCAATTCCTGCAATGCACCGAAAGGGCAAAGCCATCCGCAGAACAC
>CALDNY010000275.1 GCA_937914685.1 uncultured Kordiimonadaceae bacterium | reverse complement strand
CGTCAAACTCTCCCACATCCAAGAAGATGCATTGGAAGATTTTGAAAGGCAAGCCGTTCAATTTGCCGAGGTCACAGAATGCTATACCATCAGCGGATCAATGGATTTTCTCCTGCGGATTGTCACGGAAAACATGCAGACATACGAAAGATTTTTGCGTAAAAAGCTCTTAAAACTTCCCATGGTCAGTGAGGTCAACACTCACTTTGCGGTCACCCAAGTCAAATACACCACCGCCCTGCCCTTAAAACTTTCTTAGGCCCCTGTTGCAATTTTTTGAGGCCATCAGCTTTCTTCTGTTCTGAGGGAATGGATCGGATTTGACTGTGAAACTTGCAAGGCATGACCGCCCACAGTGGCCCAAGCAATGATCAGTGAAACAGCAGCGACGACCGTACATAAAATAGGGCCAACAAACCAAAAATCAATGCGATAATTAAAAGCCGATAGCCAGTCAGATAATATAATAAGAGCGATCGGCCATGCAATGGCATTGGCGATTAATACCGGGATTGAGAATTGAAATAATAGCAATTTAACAATATCAACCACGCTCGCTCCCATTATTTTACGAATAGCAATTTCCTTGGTTCTTCGCTCAACTGTAAAGGCAGCGAGACCAAAAAGACCAAGACAAGCAATGATCACTGAAAGAACAGCAAAAATCGCTAGAAAGACAGTTTGCCGGGCTTCATTATCATATTGTTTTGCCAAAATTTGATCGAGATGATCATATAAAAATGGCACTTCCGGCACCAAAGAGCGCCAAATTCTCTCTATTGAAAAAACTATGTTTGCAGGTGTTAATGTAGAATCGTACCGCACGCTTAAAATTCTGTGACCTGTTTGTGCAAAGATCAACATTTCTGGCTGAACTGCTTTTTTAAGACTAGTAAAATGCAAATCTGGCACCACACCTATTATTGTAAGCATTACCAATTGTCGTTGGCCTGTTTCATCGCCAATTGACGATACGATGGTTTTTCCAAGCGCTTCATTTATCTGCGTAAACCCAAGACGACGGATAGCCGCTTTATTAAGAAGGACTGATGCTTTTCTCAGAGCAAAAGGCACATTAGCCATGTCCCTCGGCAATCTGTCTGTTGTTTTTCTAATATCAAAATTACGCCCTGCTAAGATCGAAATATCATAAGTCTCAAGGAAGTGTTGATCGACTTGTCGATAACCGATAATTGGATCTTCCCTCACCTCATAACCGAGCCTTCGAACAGAGGCGAGATATTGAAATTCTTCTGCCGGTGCACTATTAGAAAGTGACGCCACCCGAACCCCTGGCAATCGAGACACTTCTGTTAATAAGGCGTCTACACTTGGAGCGGCGGCGGCGCGTTCAAGGCGGCGAACAAGCACAATACCATCACGGTTAAATCCCAAATCTGCATTATGAATGAATGTCATTTGACCATATATAGTCGCTGTAGAAATCATCAAAATAGCTGAAACAGCAAATTGTATTATGACAAGAATTTGACGTAGTTTACTGGAAAAATGGCCACCGCCATCCCGTCCCCCTGTCAGCACTTGTGCTGGACGAAACCTAGAAAGATAAAAAGCGGGGTAAAGCCCACTAACAATCCCAATAACAATGACAAACATCATGAAAAGAATAATTTCTTGCATGCCAAGACCCCCTCCTAACGTCCGTAAGTTAAGATCAATATTCAAAAGTTGACTGAACCAGTTTGAGGAAAATTCAACAAAACAAAGCGCAAACACAGAAGCAATCACAGTTATGAGAACAGATTCTACTAAAAACTGAGTGATTAATTGTCGCCGCGTCGCGCCGAGCACTTTACGCAAAGCAACCTCACGGGCGCGGGCCGTTGACCTAGCCGTGCTTAAATTGACAAAATTAATGCTCGCAATAAAAAGAATGAGCCCTGCAACAACAGCAAATATCCTGACCATAATCAGGTTACCGTTTGGTTTTAAATCTCCCGTTCCAATGGCTTGTAGGTGAATATCTTTTATCTTCATGGAAAAGAGCTTAATCACCTTAGAGGCGGGTATATCCATAGCTTGAGGCCATTCAGAAAAATTCAAATCGATAAGAGCCGCCAATTTACTATCAACGTCATCAGAGGTTGCCCCTTTTGCAAAACGATAATAAGTAAGATTAGTTGTTGCCATCCACCGCTCAAAATAATCTGGTATATGCCTAAATGCCTCTTCATCAATATAGGCAAAGGCGCTATAAATCAGATGGCTGTTCGAAGGTGGGTTGGCCACAACGGCCGCAATTTTATAATCCCGAAGAAACCCTTCAAGAGATAAAGTAACTATTTTGCCAATAGAGTTTTCATGGCCAAAATATTTATAAGCAAAATCTTCGGTAATGATAAGAGAGGCAATATCACCTCTCCCTGCAGCAATTTGACCTGCAAGAGCTCGTATATCAAATATGCTCAAAAATTCAGCATCAATGAAGGCAACATCTTCAACATATAGGCTGTCCCCGTACCTGATCGTCGGCCTCAGGGCATTGAGACGCGCGGCACTTTCGATTTGTGGAATATCCTTAAGCAGAGCCGCTTTTAGGGGGCCCATGGTGGCGACACTGTCTACAGGGTCCGCGCCGGGCAGTTCAAAGCGGCCATGAATACGGTAAATATGATCCGCGTCTGTCCAACTTGTATCAAAATGGGTTTCATAATTTACAAAAAGATAAGTAAGGATGCAGGCAGCAAGACCCAGCGCCAAACCAAAAATATTAATAAAGGAAAGCAGGCGGGTTCTAGCAAGCGCACGAAACGCAATAATAAAATAGCTTTGCCACATAAATCAGAACTTTGTGTAAATTCAATATAATGTAAAAATAAAGAATGACGGACATGATAGGGGGCGCCCGCCATTCTTTAATAAGATTGCTTAAATTAATAAGGTTTCTTAATTTTGTTTAGCTTTGCTACCGAGTAATGGGCAAAGGAAATAAGTATCCGTATAAGTCTTATTGCCGTCCGCATCTACAAGAACAACCTGCCAACGTCCGCCGTAATGGCCAGGACCACTGCCGGGGCCAAATTCAGTGCTTAATGTACCATCTGCGTTAACATAAAGCTCCTGAAACGGGCCATTGCTAGGTAGAGCATTAAGAGCGATTGTGTCCAATGTTTCTCCGGTACTTGTAATATAGATAGTACCGCGATCAGGTGAGTTTGCGTTTTGTGCTGATGCTGAAAAGCTGCTTAGAGATAACATCAGAGCAGATGCCCCGATTAAAAGTGAAAGTTTTGTTTTAGATAACATTTATATATC
>CALDNY010000274.1 GCA_937914685.1 uncultured Kordiimonadaceae bacterium | reverse complement strand
TCAAATCACTCTTCATAGCGCTACATCGCCGTGTCGGTGAAGCGCGTTATAGGGGGTACAATCAAACTTGTAAACAAGAAAAATAAAAAAATTTCATTTTTATGACAAAGCGCAGTAAACATTCAAAAACAAATGGTTAACCAACGTTAATTTCACTATGTTTATTCTATTTTAAATATTGTTATGTTAGAAAAATAGAATTTATTCACATCAAACAGAGACTCATTTTAAGAAAGGGTCTTTTTTAAAACAAATTTCAGTTATAGTTAAAGAAACATTAAGCCAATTTAAGCATCGTTTTAAGGAAATTAAGATCAAACATTATATTGCACATCTGTTCAAAATATACAGATTTCATATCTATGGGCTCTGTTTGTTTTCATTGGGGCTTATTGTTGGGTTAAGTAATTTATTGTTTAGCACCGATGATCAAAGCGTTATGGCGCCCCTTGAAAATGCTTTGATTGAAGACAAAGAGGCGATTATAGCCGCACCAAGCGTGTCTATTAGCAATATTGAGGCGGAAAAACCCATTAGCAAACAAGAGACGCTTAAATTAACCGCAAAAGATAATGATGAGACATTCAATAAAGAATTGCGTATTAAAAATGGTCAAGGGTTAATGGACGCCTTACTTGATAATGGGGCAAAGCGCCAAGAAGCCTTTGAGGCCATTGAAGAGCTAGGTAAGCATTTTAACGTCCGAAAAATACAAGTAGGGCAAAAATTAAACGCATCTTATAATCCAGATGGTGGCTTAGACAGTATCGAAATTCAAAAAGATTTTGATCATCTTATTGTCGTTGAAAAAAAAGACGGGGCTTATAAAGGTTTTCTACAAGAGCTGCCAAGTCAAACCATAACCCGCCACAGTTCCGGCATTATTAAAGACAATTTATTTTTAGCGGCGCAAAAGCAAGGCTTGCCCCAAGCCGTTATTGTCGAGCTGATCCGTATCTTTAGCTACGATGTGGATTTTCAACGAGAAATTCGCAAAGGCGATCAATTTGAAATATTCTATGAACGCAAACTTTCCCAAGACGGAAGACGGGTTCAAGAGGGTAATATTCTTTTCGCCAAATTAGTTTTAAGCGGCAAGGCCATTAATTTATACCGCTATCGCCCCCCCGGTAAAGATTTTGCCGACTATTTTCATGAAGATGGACAAAGTTCAAAAAGAGCGCTCATGAAAACGCCGATCGAAGGCGCGCGGCTTTCCTCCAATTACGGACGGCGCAAGCATCCTGTGCTTGGCTATACGCGCATGCATAAAGGGGTTGATTTTTCCGCGCCGACCGGAACACCTATTATGGCCGCAGGTGACGGCGTGATTGAGCGTTCGAGTTGGTACGGCAGTTTTGGTAATTATGTGCGCATTCGCCATAACGGCACCTATAAAACCATTTATGCTCATATGAGCAAATACGGTCGCGGCATCAAAAAAGGGGTGCGGGTAAAACAAGGTCAAATTATCGGTTATGTGGGTGCCACGGGTCGGGTCACTGGTCGTCACCTTCATTATGAAGTTTACATGAATGGCACTCAAGTGAACCCACTGCGCTTAAAAATCCCCTCTGGCATTAAATTAAAGGGTGCGCAATTTGATCAGTATAAAACAGCCATGACCGCAACAAATCAGATGATCAATCAGGCAAAATCACATATTCTATTGACCTCATATCACCCTAAAACTCATGACATTATCGATTAATTTATGATCATAGAAGCGTTTTCACATTTTTTCCTCAAAGCCCCAAAATATATTAAGGAGATGGGTTATGCGCGAGAAAGCATTGCTATTGAAGCCCGCTATAAAAGATGTCAGCAATTTTGGAGGCCCCATTTAGAGCATTGTAAAGAGCAGATATTAGAAGCCACCGAGACATTAACGAATAATGCCAATATCATGATTTTAGGATCGGGAGCTTTGCATGATGTGCCGATGGAGGCGTTATTAACGCGAAAATTTAACATCACATGCGTTGATATTGTCCACCTGCCAAAGGTCACAAAGGACTATCAAGACGTTACTTTTGTGACAAGAGATATCAGCGGATTGATAGAGCCGCTTTATCAGGTGATTAAAAAGGACGGGCCGATCAAGAAAGAGCCTGAATGGGTGTTGTCACAAAAACCAGATCTGATTATTTCTCTTAATTTGTTATCGCAATTGGCCATCAAGTTGGTTGATTACGCCGAACATCATAATTATGTGCTTGATATGAATTTTCACGACACTGTTTTAAAGGCACATGTTCAGTGGCTCAAACAGCAGGAAACAAATATAGTGCTGATTTCTGATATGAGCAGAGAATATTATCAAGACGAAAAGCTTTTAGAATCCGCCTCATCGCTTCCAGCGTTAGAGTTAGCTCCTCCCCATAAAACATGGCAATGGGACATCGCCCCCAAAGGCGAAGCCGATAAAGAGATCACCATCCGACACACTGTGGGAGCTTGGCGATTTTAAGGAGGTTCTGTGCCGTTAGCCTAAGCGCAATGCCCAGAGATTTTGGGGTCGCCCTAATTGTATGCTAGCGATCGAGTTAAATGTCCAACATTGCCAAATGTGTACGTCTATAATTACCTGGAGTTAATCCGGTCAATCGCTTAAAAGCGCGAGACAGGTGAGCTTGATCTGCGAAACCCGTTGTGTAGGCTACATCGGCAATTTTTTGGCCACGAGAAAGCAAATCTTGAGCTTTTCGCAGGCGATATTGTAGGTGCCACGCATGCGGCGGCAAACCTACTAGGCGCGAAAAGACCTTAACTAATCTAAATTGGTCGATGTTTGCAACCGCTTCTAATTCAGATAAGCTGACATTCTGATCTGTCCGTGACGATAGAAATTCCTTACACTCCTGTACAACCCGACGTTCAATTCCAGTTTGGATCTGCGGCGGTACCTCACTGCTATGCCTTGCCATAAACTTGGACAAGACAGCTACTAACGCTTCTTCTTGTTCCAGTAATGCGGCCTCACCAAACAAGAAAAACAATTTCGAAAGTGCATTGCTCAATACATCGTCTTTGATAACAGTGGCGCAAAGGAAATGCGGATTAGATACGCCTGAAAACTTTTGAACAATCTTAGTTGGTATTGTAATGGTTCGATAACACCATCCGCGGTCATCTTGCGGCTGCCCTGCATGAACTTCGTTTGGTGGTATGGCTATTAATACACCAAGCCCGCCCAAGTGCGTTTCGCCGCGATATTTTATACATTGCGTGCCATCACTAACCAATGAAAGCATCAATCCGTCATGACTATGTCTTGGAAAATGGTGATTACGAAACCGCCCACATACGATCTCTGTACCGGCCAAATTATTAAGGCGTAACCCCTTAGGAATGTCATCAGTCATCTTCATACTTCTTATTATTAGGACAATTTGCAGAAATGCAAATGGTTTATGGCGCGGCGCATTCCACCTTCAATAAACTTAATAAATACCAAGAACGTTCAAGAAATACTATTGATGATCAGCTATATCCATAGAGTGTAAACCAAATAGGGGTAGCAAAATGAATGAGATATCCACGAAGACAACCGAATATGAAACGGTTTGGCCTGGCGGAATAGTCGCCGTGCCAACTTTTCAACCCGCAGCGCGACCAATAGACCTAGCCGGGCTGACGGTTGCTTTTGTCTGGGATTATGTATTTCGCGGCGATGATATTTTTCCGATCCTCGAAGAAGCGTTAGCAAATTTATACCCGACCATGAAATTTGTGAATTACGATACGTTTGGATCCACTTTTGGCGGCGATGAACACGCTGTTCTAAATCATTTGCCTGATTTACTCGCCGCCAATGAGGTTGATGTTGCTATTTCTGGAGTAGGGTGCTGCGGTGCCTGCACTCCTGCTGTAATCCGCGCCAGTGCTGTCATAGAGCGCGCTGGAATTCCAACGGCGTCGCTTGTATGCCAGGGTTTTGTGGCGCAGGCTCACGCTATTAGCCCGGGACAAGGGTGTGCCGCTATCCCCGTTGCTACACTTCGTGGTCACGTTGATAGCCAGTCACACGAAGAATTACGTGCGGCCGTGCTAGAACATACCTTACCTTTAGTCATAAAATGTCTGACCGAAGCGCCCCTAAAACGAGGCGATAGAGCGGATTCTTTTGATCCGACAGAGATTGTAGCAAAGGGGAGCTTCGAACAAATAAATAATATCTATGAAAATAAAAGCTGGTCGGACGGATTGCCGATAATCCCACCAACGATACTTGCTGTCAGAGAATTCCTGAAATACACTCCCGACGCATTTGATAGACAGATCGGCGTGATACAACCTTCGGGCTCGGCTGTGACAGTTTGGAATGTCGCCGTAAATGGTGTATTGGCCGGTTGCCGACCAAAAGACATGCCCATTCTTGTGGCAATCGCTGAAGTCCTTTCGGACCCAAAATATGGCGTTGAGCATAGCGGAGATACAACCGGCGGCGATGCGCTGATAATTCTTAGTGGTCCCATCTTCGAAAAACTTGGATTCAATACCGAAAACGGGGCTATGCGTGATGGGACGCGCGCCAATAGCGCGGTCGGGCGTTTTCTGCAGCTCTTTTTGCGTAATGTCGGCGGATTGCGCCCAGGAGGTGGAGATAAATGCACGTTTGGGCATGCGGCTCGAATTGCACTTGTAGAGCATGAAGTTGAACTTGCTAAGCTTTGCTGGCAAAATTTTTCCGAACAACGTGGTTACAAAAAGGAATGTAATATCGTCACTGTAGGGCGTTTTACTGGTGATACTGTTGTCGGCTCTATCTATGGACATGACCCGGAAGCAATCGCACAATACCTCGCTGACGGCTTGGTTCGTCAATCAGGCTGGGAGTTGATTTATACTGTCGGCATGGCTCCTGATACACATAGACCATTGGTAGTAATCAGCCCCATGATAGCCAAAACCCTTGCAAAGGCCGGTGTGGATCGAGCGGGACTACAGAAGCTTCTGTTCAAACACGCCCGGATGCCCGCTTGGAAAATGGAAGCTTATATTGGTGCATTCACTAATCTCGTACCAGGGAAACGAACGTTGAATGAACTGCATGCGCAAGGGCTTGCTTCATCCCAATTCGCTCTAT
The DNA here is from genome assembly GCA_937914685.1 of uncultured Kordiimonadaceae bacterium. Taxonomy (GTDB): domain Bacteria; phylum Pseudomonadota; class Alphaproteobacteria; order Sphingomonadales; family Emcibacteraceae; genus Pseudemcibacter. The sequence goes on along the minus strand of CALDNY010000274.1, from coordinate 1,632 downwards.
CGGGTGATCCCAATCGAATGGTGCCGATTGTTGAACGACCTGAAGACATTCTTTTAGTGGTTTCGGGGGATCCTTACCGATCAAATGCTATCGTTTTCGGCAGTAATGGTATGCACGGGTTCCCGACAAGTCGGAAAATTCGAGGGATCAATAATGTACAAGCGTAAATTTTGGGGAGTCTGATATGTTAGATCATTTAGGACAATTGCCCGCAACAGCCGCACAGCGATATGGCGATAAACAAGCATTGGTCTCTGGAGAGAAAACACTCTCCTTCAACGAACTAAACCATCTAGTAGAATGTGTTGCGGGCGGACTCAGCGACCTCGGTATTATGCAAGGAGACATAGTCACGCTCTATGCGGACAATTCCTGGGAATGGGTGGTCAGCTACTATGCTGTTGCGCGACTAGGTGGAGTTATTAATCCGGTCAATACGATGCTGAGGCCAAATGAAATTGAATATGTCGTCAGGGATTGCGGCACCAAAGCGATTATAGCATCGCAGGAAAAAGTCGACGCTATACTGGGCGTAAAAAAAGTGTCCGATGTGGATATAATTATTTGTTTCGGCGACGATAATAAAGACAAAGACGTTATATCCATGAACAGTCTGATTACAGCCACAACCAATCCTCCACCTATGCCTGAAGTTAATCCAAATGAACTGGCATCCATAGCATATACCTCCGGGACTACAGGCCAACCCAAAGGGGCCATGCAATCTCATCGAGCAATAATTCTTAACACGGCTATGACAAGTCAAATGCATATGCGGGATGCCGATGACACAGTAGTTAGTGCGTTACCGTGCCCTCATGTCTATGCCAATGTGCTAATGAACGGCATGCTAATGTGTGGCACAAAACTGGTCTTACACAGCAAATTTGACGCCGCTGAAGTATTGGAAGATATATCAAAATATAAGGCGACAATCTTCGACGGGGTGCCGACGATGTATATGTATATGTTAAATTGCCCAAAATTGAGAGATGCTGATCTATCCAGTCTGACCAGATGCTATGTCGGCGGCCAAACCATGCCAATTGCCGTTATGAAAGAGGTGGAAGCTGCATTTAATGTTCCCCTTATCGAGCTTTGGGGTATGACAGAAATAGCTGGCTTGGGCACAACTCACCCGCGTTTAGGTGCCAATAAGCATGGTTCTATCGGTTGTGCGCTTCCTTATTGCGAGGTCCGCATTGCTGAAACTGAAGACGCGTCGCGGACTTTGGCCAATGGCGAAGTTGGCGAATTGATGATACGAGGTCCGATCGTGATGATGGGATATTATAAAGATACGGAAAAAACCCATGAAACATTAGAACCTGATGGATGGCTTCACACAGGAGATTTAGGAACGATGGATCATGATGGGTGTATTAGTATCGTCGATAGAAAAAAAGATATGATATTAACTGGTGGATATAACATCTATCCTGCTGAGATTGAACGCGTACTTGCTGAACATCCCGCCGTTGCTTTAGCGGCGGTTGGCAAATTACCAGATGATCTAAAAGGAGAGATTGCCAAGGCCTATATTGTTCTTAAAAATGGTGCGATAAGTACTGAGGATGAAATCATTGCTTTTTGCCGTAATGTCCTTGCGGCTTACAAATGTCCTCGAAAAGT
>CALDNY010000273.1 GCA_937914685.1 uncultured Kordiimonadaceae bacterium | reverse complement strand
GGCTTCATCCTCGTTAAACATTAAAGAATAAGACTTTATTTTAAAGTGGTAATGAATTTCTTGAACAATCAGGATAAGCGCGTCATAATGATATTTTCTCCCGTAAGCAGAGAGTAAAAAATTTTTAGTTTTTTATGTTTGATCCATTAAATGAAATTTAAGAGGAAATATTATGACTAACAAAACAACAAATCTAGCACAGCCTCGCGGCCGTATATATGAAAGTATCATTGAAACAATTGGCGCAACACCGTTGGTACGCCTGCCTAATCTGACCAGAGAAGAAAACTTAAAAGGAGATATATTGGCCAAGTTGGAATTTTTTAATCCTCTTGGCTCAGTAAAAGACCGCATCGGTTTTTCAATGATTGATACGGCAGAAAAAGAAGGGAAATTGATACCGGGCAAGACGGTTTTGATTGAACCCACATCAGGGAATACGGGGATCGGGCTTGCTTTTGTTGCCGCCTCAAAAGGCTATAAGCTAATTTTGACGATGCCAGAAAGCATGTCTATAGAACGGCGTAAAATGCTCGCATTTTTGGGTGCGGAAATTGTTCTTACCCCTAAAGAAAAAGGAATGAAGGGCTCTATTGCCAAAGCAGAAGAATTATTAAATGAAACGCCTAATAGCTTTGCTCCAGGCCAATTTATCAATCCTTCAAATCCCGCCATTCACCGTGAAACAACCGCTCAAGAAATTTTAGTAGATACTGGCGGTAAGGCTGCTATCCTTATTTCAGGTGTAGGAACAGGGGGTACATTAACGGGTGTGGCTCAGGTTTTAAAAGAACATAATCCTGATTTTAAAGCCATAGCCGTTGAGCCGACCGATAGCCCTGTATTGTCTGGTGGTGGACCGGGGTTACATAAAATTCAGGGAATTGGCGCCGGCTTTATTCCTGAAATTCTCGATCGGACGTTGATTGATGAAGTGATACAGATTGATAATGATACCGCCTTTGAAATGTCACGGCGGATTGCTCTTCTTGAAGGTATTCCTTGCGGAATTTCTAGCGGTGCGGCCTTTGCCGCCGCTATAGAAGTCGCCAAACGTCCCGAGAATGAAGGTAAAATGATTGTGGTGATCATTCCATCATTTGCCGAGCGTTATCTTACAACAGCTCTTTTTGATCATATTGATGTTTAAACTTATTGCCTCCATACGAAAACGTGACCCGGCACAGCCTACCTTTTTTGAAGTATTTTTTGCTTATCCGGGGTTTCACGCAGTGGTTTGGCATAATGTCGCTCATTTGTTTTGGACATTGAGGCTTAAGGCCTTTGCGCGATTTCTATCTTATGCGGCCCGGGCTTGGACAGGGATTGAAATTCATCCTGCCGCAAAGCTCGGCAAGCTATTATTCATAGATCACGGTATGGGGGTTGTGATTGGGGCCACTGTTGAAATGGGTGACAATGTGACCCTTTATCACGGAGTTACGTTAGGTGGGCGCGGTAATGACGGAACTGGCAAGCGCCACCCGACCCTTAAAAACAATGTTATGATCGGGGCAGGTGCGCAAGTTCTAGGCCCCATTACATTGGGAGATTATAGCCGTGTTGGGGCGAATTCTGTGGTAACAAAAGATATTCCCGATAATTGTACCGCCGTTGGAATTCCCGCTAGAATAGTCTCTGGAATTGAAAAGTCGGCCTCTTATGGCCTCCCTTACAGCATTGATCCAGATCCCGTTGGTGAAACAATAGGAAAACTACTTAAAGATATCTATCAAATCAAAAAGGAACTTAATATAAGTGATGAAATAGACAATCAGTCGGATCAGGAGGAACGTCATAAAATCGGCCAATGGATGGGCGATTCTATTTGATTTATTTAAGGTGAGTGTAGAGTGAATGTAAATATTATAAGAATGCACGAACGGATCGTTGCCTTATCGAAAATTGGCATGACCCAAGAGGGCGGATCGCGGCGAATTGCTTTGACGGACGCTGATAAAGCGGGTCGTGAGTTGCTAATATCATGGATGAAGCAAAGCAAATTAGAGGTTCAGATTGACCAAGTTGGCAATATTTTTGCCACTTTAAAAGGGAAATCATCAGGTCAGCCCATTATGATGGGATCGCATATTGATACGGTTGGTAATGGTGGTCATCTAGATGGATGTTTGGGGGTTATTGCTGCCCTTGAGTGCGTTACCGCTTTTGTTGATAGTGACGTTTTACCAAATCATGATCTATGTGTTGGCATATTTACCAATGAGGAAGGGGTGCGCTTTGTGCCCGATATGTTGGGCTCACTGGTGTATGCGGGCGGTATGGATATGGAGGACGCCTATAATATAGTGTCCACTGACGGCGTGACGTTCAAAGAAGAGCTTATCCGAACTGGTTATTTAGGGGATATGAAATGTGGTTCGCGGGTCCCCCATGCCTTTTTAGAGCTTCATATTGAACAAGGGCCTATTTTAGAAAATAAAAACATCTTAATTGGCGCTGTCGATGGCGTTCAGGGTATTTCATGGACCAATGTAATATTCACGGGTCAATCAAACCATGCGGGCACGACCCCCATGGATATGCGCCATGATGCTGGTTATGCGGCGGCAAGATTAATCGTCGCTTTACGAGAAATAACGGCAAAAATCGGCGCAGGACAAGTAGCAACCGTCGGTGTCATAAAGCCCGCACCAAATCTTATTAATGTGGTGCCAGGCAAAGTTTCAATGACCGTTGATTTACGCAATAGCAATGAAGAAAAACTTAAAGCCGCAGAAGCCCTTTTTACAGAACAGTTGGAAAAAATTTGCCTTGAAGAAGGGGTGGTGGTTTCAACGGAAAAACTGGCTCGCTTTGAACCTGTTGTTTTTGATGAACGGCTCTGTGATTTAATATCGAAAACAGCAACCGCTCTTGGTTATTCAAATATGCATATGACTTCAGGGGCTGGCCATGACGCACAAATGATGGCACGCATTTGCCCAACAGCGATGATTTTCGTACCCTCGCGCAGCGGCATAAGCCATAACCCGAAAGAATTTACAGAATCCGTACAATTGAACATTGGTGCCGAGCTTCTTTTTGAAACTCTCTTAAAAATTGATCAAGGATATTTAGATTAAATTATAACAGCATCATAATTTGTTGGTATTTAAATCGTTTTTAAAAATTCTGATATTAAGTGCAAGCCTTTTCGTAAAACCTCCGCATCATTGGCATAACCAAGACGCACATAACCTTCCATTTCCATAACACTGCCAGGGGTTAACATTACCCCTGTTTGTTCGATCAGTTTAACGCAAAAATCCCTGGACGACATATCCAGATCAATTTTAAGCAAAGCGGTAGTTCCTGATTTAGGTTTAATATAGGAGATAAGCGGTTCTTGGTTGATCCAAGCATCAAGAATTTGTAAATTATCGCGAGTGATTTTTTGGCTGCGTTCTAATATAGCCTCTTTATGATCAAGGCCAAGAGCAGCAAAATAATCATCAAGCTGGCCGACACTGATGGTATTATAGTCTCGGTGAATAGATACTTCTTTAATAATATCTTGGGGGGCTGCTATCCATCCTAAGCGAAGACCCGCTAATGAAAAAGCTTTGGACATACTGCCTGTACTGATGCCTTTTTCATAAATATCCGCAACCGACGGCGTAAATCCGTCCCCGTGCTGATCAGTACCGCGATAAACTTCATCACAAAGCAAATAAGCATCACAGGTGCGAGCAATTTCGACAATCTCACTCAACATATCTCTATCCATTAACGATCCCGTAGGATTATTTGGGTTGTTCAGAACAATCATTTTTGTTTTGGCGCTGACCAGGCTTTTAAGTTCATCCAAATCGGGCAGAAAAGCATTGTCTTCGCGCAATTTAAGAATTTTAACCTCAGCACCATAGCATTCCGGAATAGAATAATGCTGCTGATAAGTGGGCAATACCGATATAACTTCATCACTAGAACAAACCAAAGTTTGATGAATAAGTGCATTGGCCCCTATGGCGCCGTGGGTAACTATAATATTATGGCGGCGTTGATTTTGATAAAGAGTGGCAATATTATCTCGTAAATGGTCGGACCCTTCAATGGCACCATAAGTCATGTGAAGTGGTAATAAATCTGATAAAACAGTTTCCTTTTTCCCTGTTAAATCAAGCAATTCCTCAATCGTGAAGGACTTTACACATGTTTCCGCAAGATTATATGTGCAGCGATTTTCAAATTCATTCATCCAAATTTCAACGCCAAATTCTCTAATCTTCATCAAAAGTCCTTTTTTATCTTCTTCAGTATATAGTTTATGTGGCAAAGCATGCTGTATCAACTTTAATTTTAAAATAATTGTCCTACATTTAAAAAGACTGCTGTCGAACCACCTGATCCAAATCCTACGCCAAGATAGGTTGGCCCAAGGATCGTATCAATACCAACAAATAAGCTGGAACTCCATTTTAAATCATTAAAGTTGATATCTTCACTATGGTTCCATACGTTTCCACTTTCAATAGAACCTCCAACATATATGGGCATTTGCGTAAGATATTGCGGACCACCTGAAATACGTCGGTAAAAAAGTGCGGTCAGTACACCGCCGTGATTTCCGGTCAGTTGTCCCGGCGAAAAGGACGTTAAGCGCATAAAACCACCAAGCGGAAAGAGGTTGGTTTCATTTGGATTACCGTTAAAAGAAGTCGCAAAAGCCGTTCTAATACCAAGAGTATTTTTACCCCAAGTAAATGGTGTATAGCTTCCCATCAGAACTGTATCTACATTGCCGTCACCGCCAAGCAATGATAAATTGTTTACATAACTGATTTCAACTGAATTCCCTGTCGTTGGAAAATTTATATTATCCAGTGTATCCACTAAAAACTCCACGCCGAAAGAGGTTTCATCAAAAGCTATTTTATGATCAGCGCTAAAGCCGATCCGTCCTTTGACGTAACCAATAGAACGTTGCAATCCAGCACGAAGAGTTCCCCACTGACCAAGATTTAACCCACCGCCAAATTGTAAAGTCAATAGAGATATACGGGCCTGACTCAAGATCGTTCCACTATTATCATCACTGAGGATATTTCGATTTATTTTACTGCCTTTTGCATTGGTAAAAACATAGAAATTTTCTTTAAAGTCAAGCGGTTGGTAGAATTCAGTAAAGAGGCTGAATTCTTGACCTAAATTAATTAAAGTTTGCCATTCACCACCGTAAGAATTGACCGCTAAGTTGGTAAAGCCCGCCGCTAATTGAAACCCGCTTTCCCCTTCAAAATTTTCTTGCAAGGCAAGGCCAAAACGAATGTAGTCCTCTCCTTCACTTCGCTGTTTTGTTCGAACTTCTAATTCTGTATTACCGTTTTGCTTAATGATATTATAGTCAACCTCTTCAAACAGCCCCAAGCCGTAAATCTCGTTTAAATTTTCCGACAATTGCTCGGTATTTAATTTTTGCCCTTCGCTTAAAGAAAGTCTTGATTTTATAGCCTCATCAGAGAGATCAGAATTATTTTCAACTCGGATAAAATCAATAACTGACAGTTGTTGTTTTACTTCTGTACGGCTAGAATAATAAACATTCCATTGATCTTCGCTTAGTTTAAATTTTAATAATTGATCTAATATATTTGTTGCCGCTTCGATGCCTTTTGGTATCGCATCATTGGCATTTTCAAAATCAACAAAACCTATGTTCTCTAAGTCAGGGCGAATGAGTATATCTTGGTCCGTTAAGGTAGCAATTTGCTGAGCCGAGGCCTTTTTACTTTGTAATGAAGTGAGCTGGTCAATGACGGATGTAAAAGAGGTA
>CALDNY010000272.1 GCA_937914685.1 uncultured Kordiimonadaceae bacterium | reverse complement strand
AAAATAACAAATATTCTTGTCTATGGGAATCTTTTAGTTATGCTGAGGTCTCATAATTTTAATTCACAGCCTTTTATTCTACGAGTGTTACAAGAGTTCTGCTTAAGATGTCTTTAATACCGAGCGCCGCACATTTAGCATCATCATTTATAATATTTGTATCAACTGTACCGCTTAAGGTTACTTTTTCACCAATGAACTGTGTACAGCCCCCTGCGAGGCCGGAACTGCCAAGAAACACCAACTCACTTGAAGGAATATAAATAGCCCCATTCAGAACCATACTGGCATTGCCTGTAATTTTATTACCATTATTGGTGAAGGGGGCTCTACGATCTTGGTAAAAAAGCACCCCTGTATAATCATCCGCTGGTGTAGCCCCAACATATGCAGCCGAGGTAGGGGCTGTTAAATCAAGCCCTGGTCCACCTGTTACATCTATTGAGCCAATATTTGCCGCAAGTGTCGCCGTTAGAATAATCGAAACACCATTACCCGTAATGCTAGCTTGACTGCCCACTTTAAAGTTACCCTCATCAATAATAAATTCCCCAGGCTGTAAAACAATTTTACCACTGGTTCCACTATTGATGCTCATATCCATTCCCCCACAATATCTACCGGGAGGAAATGTGAATGTATCGGTCGCTAGATCATAATAAGGATCGGCTGCTCGTCCCGCGGCATTACTTGGAAACGTATAATTCGTTACTGTACAGGCTACGGGTGATGTGGGAACTTCAAGGCTTGCAAATGGATCAACGGTTTTTTGTGAAAAAGGTTGAATGGGGTTTGGAGTATTTAAAGTGGCATTACCCCCCTCATAAATATCACCGTATGACTGCAACGAAGGATCAGCCGTAACCGTAACATTCCCGTTCACATAAATAGAATCACTACTATTCGAATTGGAAGCAATACCGCAATCAAGCGTAATATTAGCGTTTCCTGAAAGTTCCACAGCCTTAGAACGAGTATCTGAAAGAGCAAGAATACAATGTTCGCCAACCGCTAAAATACCCGCTGTTGCCACGGTTTTAATAGTGGGTTCGTCCACACCAAGAACAGAAGAAAACATGCCGCCACTGTGCATGCTTGTGGTGACCATAACATAATTGCCTTGTCCGATATATTTGCCAGAGGTCGGTGGGTTTTCCACAAGAATAGTATTATATCCGCCTACTGTAAAATTATTATGGGCCGCATCCGCAGTGGCCGCAACGGTCATATCTGCATTCGCGCCGTCTCTAGATTTGGAATATGCTGCTGCCATAGCCGCCGCATCTGCGGTATTTTGCAGCTGACGTTTTTCCATGAACCATAAGGTGGCATCAAAGCCAAGCCCCGCAAAACCCGCTATCATAGATAATAATAATGCAAAATAAACAAGCGTTGCACCACGATTAGATGCTTTTACTTGACCTAATAATCTTCCCAGATATTTACACATGTTAACCCTCTATATACTCTAAAAAGAAACAGCATAGGTTTTTAACGTAAAAAAAATGTTAATATCCTTTAAAATTATCACTAATAGAGCCTGTTTTCGTAAGTTTCTCTAATAGAATAATGTAAGAATAAACTTTCTTACATTATAATTCTCTGATATATAAAGTAAAAATATGGAGGTTTATGTGTCTTTTGATAGTATTCTTAGTGCAATTTCCAACAATGATTTTGAAGATGCTGTGGCAAAATGGCGAGATTATTCTTCTGTAAGATATGCCGTCGCCGCTGAAACTATTCACCCGTGGAACACCTGCGCCCGGCACCCTAGAAGCCCGACTTATTTATTTATCCCTCTCACACGCCGACAACACAATAGCAGATGCCCTTGAACGCTACCGCCAGTGGTTATTAAAACAAAAATCAAAAATCGTCCAATGGAGCGAAATTGGTGCGGCTCCTTTATCTTTACCCGATCACTTACATGTGGGACATCCGCAAATTGATAAAGATCATCAAATATTATTCCATTATGCCAATCAGGTAAGAGAAGCCTTACGCCAAGAAGACCTAGATAAAGCCATGATCATAGCCCTTGAAATGGTTGATGAAATTCTCGCGCATTTTGAACGAGAGGAAAAAATACTTAAAGATGCAAATTACCCTGATCTAGAAAATCACTGTAAATACCACAAGCATTTAAAATCAAAATCACCCGCACTACGCAAAGAATTAAGTAATTTGGCCAAAGGCGGAAATAAAACTATTGCCGCCTTTGACGCTTTGATTACGTTTCTTGTCAATGATCCGATCGTCGCCGATATGGATTTTAAACCTTTTTTTGCCCGTCTTTAATTTTCAGGCTCACCTTTGACATATTTCTTAAACCACGCAAGATAACGAGCGTAACGATCCCGTAAGAAACTAGGGCGTTTAAAGCCATGATGCTGATCAGGGTAAACTACCAGCTGAGTATCAATGCCTAAACGTTTTAAAGCCTGATAGAGCTGTTCCGAATTTTGTATCGGTACATTCCAGTCTTCTTTTCCGCCCATAACAAGTGTCGGTGTGGTTATTTTACCCAAATTATTAAAGGGATTTATAGCTTCCCATGCATCAATATTTTCCCATGGCAATCCAAATTCAGTTTCCCATTCAAGTTGATAATGATCATGACCATAATTGGCTCTGTGATTGACTTCACTAGCGCCAGAAACAGCCCCTTTAAAGCGGGTCGTTTGAGTGATCATATAATTGGTCAAAATGCCGCCGTATGACCAGCCGCCAACCCCTAATTTATCACCGTCACTAATGCCGCTCGCCACTATGGTATCGGCGATCTTATTTAAATCGGCAAAGTCAGATACGCCCCAAGCCCGATTAAGAGTATAGGTAAATTCACCGCCATATCCCGTAGAGCCATGGGGGTTAGGCAACACGGCAATATAACCATTTGCTGCATAAAGCTGCCCCCAACCATCAAATGCTGCATCATGCTGTGCCACGGGGCCGCCGTGGGGAAGAAAAATAGTAGGATAAGGCTTGCCTGCAACATATTCTGGTGGATAATAAACAAAGCTTTCCACTTGATCACCATTATAACCCTCAATTTTCAGGCGTTCAACGGCCCCAAACTTTACTCCATCAAGAAGATCATCATTAATTTTCGTGATCCGTGTGGATTTGCCGCGCTTGATCATATGAACATCAAAAGGCATATAGTGACTAGATTGAATAATGGCGATCGCCCCATTTTTACCAATATCATAATTAAGCAGTGACACATCGCCTTTTGTGACAACATCAAGCTTACCGCTTTTGACATTGACTGTCATCAGGGGAGAGTTACCGCCATTTTCGGCGGTAAAATAAATCAATTTTCCGTCATTTGAATATTCGGGACTTGAAATCATTCGGTCAAATTCTTTGGTCAGTATCTTAGCACTGCCGCCACCAGCAGCATCAATCACCGCCAAATTTTGTGTGTCATACCATAATTTTTCAGGGTTAGTCGATGTGATATGGGCAATGGTCTTACCGTCTGGTGACCATGCGGGACTAGTATCACTGCCCTTATTACTGGTGATTTGAGTAAGAGGAAATTGATCGGCGCTCGCGTCCGCCGCAACAGTCCAAATATTACTATTATAATTAGAATCTGGATCACCTTCACGTTTAGAGACAAAGGCAACACGTGTGCTATCTGGTGACCATTGCGGATCCTTGTCATCATAATCACCACTGGTTATTTGCACAGGATCATCGGTGCCATTATATAGAAAGAAATGAGTGCGGCGGCGGTCTAAATATCCTATATAATCACGCTTAAACTGCAAACGATCAATAACCCATGGTTTGGCTTTTTCTTCCTTAAGTTCTTTACCGTCTTTATCTAAATCTTTTGGCTTAGCATCTTGAATGGTCAGTAACATCTGCTTACCATCTGGAGACCATAAAAAATCATTTATCCCTTGCTCTACGTGGGTATATTGCTGTGCTTCCCCGCCGCGCCGATCAAGCAACCACACTTGTGCTTTAAGTTTTTTATCAGCACCGCGCGTGCCGACAAAGCCTAGAGTTTTACTGTCAGGGCTCCATTGAGGGCTAGAGGCATTACTATAAGAGGCCGTCATCGGTAGCGTCACTTCACCATCCGTTGACGTCATCCAGATTTGACTGAAACCTTCATCTTTTTCTTCGTCATTGCGGCTTATAGAATAAGCCACCCACTTACCATCTGGGCTCACGGTAACATTGCGAGGTGTTTGCAATGCCAAGAGATGATCAATGGTAAGTTTATCTGATTTTTCTTCAGCAAATGCTGTCGTTGATATCAAGCCTATCAACAACAAGGCTTTGGTCATATTTAATATATAATTATAATTTTTCACGTGATAGCTCCTTTAAAATTATTATTTTACGTTATTGAATATCGGTCATTGAACATTGATTTTGCCACCCATCGCGTTTTACAAAGCGGCCAGAAAACTTACCCGTATGCTCCCCGTCCTTTAACGCTTGTTGGCCATTGACAAAAACATGAACCATACCCGTAGCATATTGGTGCGGTTGCGCATAGGTTGCTTTGTCGGCAATGGTATTGGCATCAAAAATAGCAAGATCGGCAAAAGAGCCCACTTTAAGGACGCCCCGGTCTTTGAGTTTTAAATTTGTCGCTGGTTGGGAGGTCATGCGGCGAATGGCTTCCTTTAAGGGCAATATCTTTTCATCACGTACATATTTACCAAGAACCCGGGCAAAATTACCGTAGGCTCTTGGGTGAGTGTTAGAATTTAAAAATACGCCTTCTGTTGCTGGTGCTCCTGCGTCTGAACCAAAGCTAACCCACGGCAATTTAAGTTTTTTATGAATATTTTCTTCGCTCATCATAAAATAAATAGTGCCAACACGGCTATTATCTTCGCTAACAAGATCCATTGCGGCCTCTTCTGGTGATGTATTACGCATGGCTGCCACTTCATTTAAAGTTTTCCCCGTTAAGGAACGCAAGGCTTTATTTTTAAAGCCAACCAAGAGAACATTATCATAGCCCGCCCCTGTGCCAAGATTTTCCCATGGGCTTGTTGGATCACGCATTTCTTTAAGGGCTCTTTGTCGTAGATCGTAATTTTTCATATTAGCAATCCATCCGTCAATACCCCCTTCTTGTATCCACGGTGGGATCATAGCATCAAGGCCTGTTGCCCCTGCCGTATAGCTATACATATTAGCTGTTATTTTTAAACCCTCTGCTCTGGCTTGCTCGATGCGCTCTATCAGAGCATCTAATTTTTGCCAGTTTTTAGTTCCTGCGGCTTTTAAATGATAAATTTCTGCTGGAATATGGGCCTCACGAGCAATGGTAATAAGTTCTTCCACCGCCTGATTAACCAAATTCCCCTCGCTGCGCAAATGGGAAATATATGATCCACCGCAAACACTGGCGGCTTTATTTAAGGCAATAAGTTCATTAGTATTAGAATAAGAAGCTGGCGCATAAATCAATGATGAACCCACACCCAAAGCCCCCTCATTCATGGCATCAATAACCAATTGTTGCATACGGTGCAGTTCTTGTGTCGTGGGCAATCTGTTTTCGTGACCCAGTTCATGCACCCGCACAGTCGTCGCCCCAACAAAGGACGCTACATTAGGCGATATGCCATGTTTTTCCATAAAAGATAAATATTCCCCCAAGCTCGTCCAGGCAATATCATACTTAATATCGCCCTGATTTTTTTTATCATCGGCTTTCATTTTACTATTGAGCGGCCCCATCGATGAGCCTTCCCCAAAAACCTCTAAGGTCACCCCCTGTTTGATATCGCTCATACCGCGACCATCTTCGATTAGAGTATTTACCCCCCAGCTCAGCACATTAATAAACCCCGGTGAAACAACAAGCCCTGTGGCGTCAATTTCTTGTGTTGCAGTGGCGTTTTCTATGGTTCCTATCGCCGCAATCCGATCATCATTTATCGCCACATCACCCACTACACCAGAATTTCCCAAGCCATCATAAAGAGTGCCGCCGCGAATAATTTTATCATAATGAATAGCTTGAGCCTGAGTTTGAGCTTGAGCCTGATCAACGGGATAATTTATTAAGCTGATTAACGTCATAAGCCCCAAATAAAGGAGTTTTATTTTATAAGACATTCTTTTCCCTTTTTTCCCTTTTTTCCCTATGATTTGTTCCCTAATCAATAATCAATATAGTCTATAGATTGAAATAACAGAGATAAAGATATTTATTTTTGATATGATAAAGAACTTATTTGATTTATATTTTATTCACTCGTTGCTTATGTTTGCGTCAATAACGGTGCCAGTTTACTATCCCTTTAAACAATGGGCAGAAATTGTAAAATTATTATTAGGAGAAGTTGAAGCATGGCCGAAAACGGAAAATGGGACAGCCTTTATGGACAAGGCCGTCCGTTCTTAAAAATGCAAGGATTACACAATCATTTTGTAATCGTCGATGCCAGACAGAAGCCTTACACGCCGACAAAAGAAGAAATCACTCATATTTGTGATGAAAAAACTGGCATTGGCGCAGACGAACTTCTGATCATTCAACCGCCTACTGAAAAAGGCGCCCAAGAGGGTGCTTGCGCCTTTATGCGTATCATTAACGTTGATGGCAACGACGCACAGGCTTGTGGAAATGCGACGCGCTGTTTCGGCTGGTTGATGCTTGAAGAAACAGGACAAGACAAGGTAATCTTAGAGACTGTTGTAGGATCGTTGGTTTGTGAACGCAAAGGCGATAAATTGGTTAGCGTTGAAATGGGTAAAGTAAGCACCGATTGGCGCAAAATACCATTATCCGAAGAACAAGACACATTATCATTGAATATTGAAAATGGCCCGTTAAAAAACCCGGTAGCGTTAAATGTGGGTAATCCCCATGCCATGTTTTTTGTGGAAAATCTTGATGATATTGATATGGTGGCCCTCGCCCCAAAAATTCAAACAGACCCCCTTTTCCCAGAAAACGTGAATGTTGGGGTGGTTGAGGTTGTGAATGATCGACATATTAAGCTAGCCGTTTACGAACGCCCGGGAATTCTAACCACTGCATGTGGCAGTGGAGCATGCGCCGCAACAAAAGCCGCACAATTAAGAGGTTATACCAATCAAGATACAGTGAAAGTAGAAATGCCCGCAGGATCGGTCAATATCCATATACGCCCCGATGACGTTGCAGTAATGACCGGCCCCGTCGAATTTTGCTTCAGTGGAAACTTGTTAAATTAAAACATCAATTTGAGGGCGTGTGATGGGCTAGTTAATTTAGGATAAAACCTGATAATTCGACCATTTTTCTTTCCAAAAAAAATAATTGGAATTAGAGGATACTGTAAATGAAAACACAAGTAGCCATCATTGGTGCCGGCCCCTCTGGCCTTTTGCTAGGTCAATTGCTTCATAAACAAGGCATTGAGAATGTCATACTTGAAAAGGTTAGTCCTGATTACGTACTGGGTCGAATACGAGCAGGTGTTTTGGAGCAGGGCTTTGTGGATTTAATGCGCGAGGCTGGTGTGGCTGAGCGCATGGATAGTGAAGGTGAAATTCATGACGGTTTTGAAATTGCCTTAAATGGTGTCCGTAATAGGATCGACCTAAAAGGTCTAACGGGCGGCAATACCGTAATAGTCTACGGTCAAACTGAACTTACAAGAGATTTGATGGATGCGCGGACAAAAACCAATCAGACAACTCATTATCAAGTAAATGACGTACAGCCTCATGACATGTTAGAAGAACATCCTTACGTAACTTATGAAAGCGGTGGGAAGCAATACAAGCTCGAGTGTGATTATATTGCTGGATCTGACGGATTTCACGGCGTTTCCAGAAAGAGCATTCCCAAAGATTGCATCACGGAGTATGAGCGACTTTATCCGGGGGGCTGGCTGGGCCTGCTCTCTGATACGCCTCCGGTCAATCCCGAACTGGTTTATATTCGCCATGAGCGTGGTTTTGCTTTGTGCAGTCTTAGGTCCCAGACCCGTAGTCGGTATTATCTTCAGGTTGGTAAGAATGACAAAATTGAGGATTGGAATGATGAAAGATTCTGGGAAGAGTTGAAACGCCGCCTACCGAAAGACTTGGCTGACAAGCTTATTACTGGGCCGTCTATTGAGAAAAGCATTGCCCCTATGCGAAGTTTTGTTGTAGATCCTATGCAATATGGACGGCTGTTCCTGTTGGGCGATGCGGCCCATATTGTCCCCCCCACTGGTGCTAAAGGGCTGAACACGGCAGCCAGCGATGTCTATACATTATACACAATTTTGACCAAGGTTTATGGGCAAGGTAAAACAGAATTGTTAAAGGAATATTCTAAAATTTGCCTTCGCCGTATCTGGGATGGTGAGCGATTTTCATGGTGGATGAGCAACATGTTGCATAAGTTTGAAGAAACATCGGCATTTAATGAAAAGATATATAATTCCGAGATTGAGTATTATTTAAATTCAGATGCAGGCAGGAGAGTTATCGCCGAACAATATGTGGGTTTGCCATATGATAATGTCGAGTAATCTCACCGTTTCGAGGAGGTCCTGTCTTTTTCTTTTTTTCAATAACATATATCATTATCGCTTATGATTACTTGAAAGTAACCAAGACAAGATCGATGATTGTATCACCCGTATTGCCAAATTCATAGCCTTCAACCGCATTAAGCCACTGTGCTTCACCGTCTTCGTTTAATGATGAAACACTTGCCTCACCACCGCCAACGCGCTCAGACAAGGTGCCGCCTTTAACGAGGACATAAAGTTGATTGCCGGGACGATTATGAACACCGGACCATTCACCCGGTTTAATCTGCGTGCGTTGCGCGATCATAAGATCGTTTTCATATTTAATATCGAGCCGAAGGTTCGGCAAAACTGGCAGAGTTTCTTTTTCAGATGTTAAAGGCTTGCCGCTTTTTGATGTAATATAAATAAGGTCAATTGGTTCATCGCCTGTGTTACCTGAATCGTGACCGTCTTTAAACGGGATCGCATCCATCCAACCGATGGTACCTGCGGGATCAAGCTCATTATAATACATAAGTCTCTCACCCATGCGGCCGGACCAAAACCCACCCTTGATATGAACAAAAAGCTGATTTCCTGGGTGGCTATGTACACCTTCCCATGATCTGCCCGGCACAACAAGCCGCTGCAATACCACTTTTTCATTACTAAGAATAACCCGGCCAAAAGGATTATCGAGATTAGAGTAATTAAGAAGAAATGGCATATCCTCTTCTGAGATTGCATTCGTATCCTGCGCATAGCTGGCAAAGGGAGCAATCAGCACCATCAATACCGTATTCAAAGCCAAAGTCCATTTCATTTCATCCTCCCCTATGTTGCTCAAACCTTACTAAGAAATCAACTATAATGAATGGAATCATTAAGTCAATTCAGCTGGCATCAAATACGATACTAATGGGATTCTTATTACACCTAATAGATAATAATTAAACGATAAAAAATCAATTTACTCTGACCCCTTTGATCCCAATTGGTTAAATCGGTTTCAACGCCATCAGTTTGAAAATGCGCCATCGTCGCATCCACATAAATCATCGTGATTTTGACGTCAGAGCATTGCCCCCCGAGCAAGCGGCAAAGGCAGTGGTGTTTATAAAAGGGAACGCAATAAGCAATGCAAAAAAGTATTTTTTTATAATATCCCCAAGTGGTTTTAAAGTTTAGTGTAATGTTAAGTTACTGATATCAAAGAATAAATTTAAGATTAAACAATTGTTTTATAACGATAAAAAATCAAGTTCTTCTGACCCCTTTGATCACAGATTTTGAAATTACACTGGTCAATAAGGATCAACTCCGGCAACTATTAGGTAAACACCTATTTTGCACAAACTTCTAAAAATAAAACTCTTCTGACCCTTTTGATCTCGATATCTCGCCCGATCTGTAATCTACTCCTTTGATTTTGAAACATCTTGACCACAATGAATACACGTCGGTGTTAAAGGAAGAAAATACCATCCAGTTGTCCACTTACTTTCCTTCTTTATAAATGATTCACCACAATATGGGCAAACACAAAAAGGTCTACAAATAACTGGTATTAAAAAAAATCCAAATAATA
>CALDNY010000271.1 GCA_937914685.1 uncultured Kordiimonadaceae bacterium | reverse complement strand
AAAAAAAATACATTTTCTCAAATTGAATATTGAAGGATAATTTGAAATTTAATTTGTTTCGTTAAATAACTCTCGGCCAATAAGCATACGTCTTATTTCACTGGTGCCAGCACCAATTTCATACAGCTTTGCATCGCGCAATAATCGTCCTGTTGGAAATTCATTGATATAACCATTACCGCCAAGACATTGAATGGCTTGTAAGGCCATTTGCGTGGCTTTTTCTGCGGAATATAAAATGCACCCAGCCGCATCTTTGCGCGTTGTTTCCCCGCGATCACAAGCACTCGCTACGGCATAAACATAACTTCGCGCTGCATTGAGTTCTGTATACATATCGGCGGTTTTTCCCTGAATGAATTGAAATTCACCAATCGATTGACCAAATTGTTTTCGGTCGTGAATATAGGGGAGCACAATATCCAAACAAGCTTGCATAATCCCCACAGGGCCACCAGACAATATCACCCGTTCATAATCAAGCCCCGACATAAGCACACGAACACCACCATTTAAGGTGCCAATGATATTTTGTTCTGGTACTTCACAGTCCTCAAACACGAGCTCGCACGTATTGGAGCCTCTCATGCCTAGTTTGTCGAGCTTCTGTGCGGTTGAAAAGCCGGGATAATTTTTTTCAACAATAAAGGCCGTGATCCCTTTAGAGCCAGCGGCCATATCGGTTTTAGCATAAACCACAAGAACATCGGCGTCAGGGCCATTGGTAATCCACATTTTATTGCCGTTAAGAATATAGTGATCGCCTTTTTTTACCGCCTTTAATTTCATACTAACTACATCAGACCCCGCCCCCGGCTCGCTCATGGCCAAGGCGCCAATATGATCACCAGAAATTAATTTTGGTAAATATTTTTCTTTTAAAAACTCATTGCCATTACGGTTGATCTGATTAACACATAAATTAGAATGAGCGCCGTAACTTAAGCCGACACTAGCAGAGGCCCGTGAAATTTCCTCAACGGCGATGGTCTGAGCGAGATAGCCCATTTCTACACCGCCATATTGTTCAGGGACCGTCATACCAAGAAGACCAAGATCACCGAATTTTTTCCATAAATCATTGGGGAATTCATTATTCTGATCAATATCATGAGCGCGAGGTGCAATTTCAGCTTTAGAAAATTTTCTGACCATATTGCGAAGCATATCTATATCTTCGCCGTGATTAAAATTTAATGTGGGATAATGAGACATAATTTTCACCTTTGATTATTTTTTTGCTATTGCAACTTTTGAATTTGGATTGCGACCAAGTGCTTTTGAAATAAACCATGACGTATCAATTATTTTTTGCAAATCAACGCCGGTCTTAAGGCCTAGGCCATTTAACATATATAAAACATCCTCTGTCGCCACATTACCGCTAGCCCCTTTTGCATAAGGGCAACCACCAAGGCCAGCAACGGCACTATCAATGGTGCGAATTCCCATATCCAAAGCTGTTAAAATATTAGCAAGCCCTTGGCCGTATGTATCATGGCAATGTAATGCTAATTGTTCCATAGGAATTAATGCACTGACCGCGCTTAGCATGTTTATAATATCTTTTGGCGTTGCTTCGCCCGTAGTATCACCCAAAGAAATACTATAGCAGCCCATGGCTAACATTTGTTCGCTCACAGTGGCAACGATGGCAGGGTTTATCTTCCCCTCGTAAGGACAATGGCTCACACATGAAACATAACCTCGCACCGCGATATTATGTGCTTTTGCAAGTTCCAACACCGGCTTAAACTTATCGAGGCTTTCTTCGATTGAGCAATTAATATTTTTACGGCTGAATGTTTGTGAAGCAGCGCCAAATATGGCCACTTCCTGCAATCCCGCCTCCACAGCGGCCTCCATGCCTTTTAAATTAGGTGTAAGAGCGCTGAATGTCACAGCAGACGGTCGCTTGATGCTTGCCATAAGCTCTTTATTATCGGCCATTTGTGGCACCCATTTAGGGGATACAAAACTAGTGGCCTCTATTTTTTTAAGGCCCGTTTCACTTAATTTATTGATAAGTTCGGCTTTGATAGCGGTTGCAACAATCGTAGTTTCATTTTGCAATCCGTCTCTAGGCCCTACTTCATAAAGGGTAATATCATTCATTGTGATCCCCTTGATTTATCTTAAGCAATATCTGCCCGTCACTGACTTGGATATCAGCGCTTAATGACAAGTCCTTAACCGTACCATCAAAAGGAGCTTTAAGAGTATGTTCCATTTTCATAGCTTCAAGCACGAGAAGGGCTTGGCCTGCTATTACTGCTTGCCCATTTTTGACAAAAATCTGCTGTATTTTTCCGGGCATAGGCGCGAGAATACTGCCATCTTCATCATGATCATCCCCTCTATCTGCGCCGGGAATATAATGATGAAGATATGTAACTGAACCCTCGTAAAATACTGTTAAATCCTGATTTAATTTAATGACTTTACCTGTGGTTTTTGTGCCGTCTAATAATAATGTTAATTCATTTTGATGATGGCTTAATAAATTTACATGATATATTTTTCCCGAGATTTCAATATTAAAATCGTGCTTTAAATAGGTAACACCAATATCATAGGTTTGATTTTTCATGACCAAATTTATAGTCACTGTTAAATTTAGATTTAACAACCAACCATCAGAGCGGTCCCAAATATCATGTCCTTGGTTGTGAGGCATCAACTCGCTAAGGGCGCTTAGAACAAGGACGGGAACCGAAGGGGATTTTTTAGTATTGATAAGATCATTGGTATATTTATCAATAAAACTCGTATCAAAATCAGCCACATTAAAGGCCTGATGATCAAATATATTATAAAGAAATTCCAAGTTTGTTTTAAGCCCTGCAATGGCGGTATCTTTTAAAGCCTTTCGCATATGACGCAGGGCCTCGCTACGACTTTCCCCCCAAACAATTAGTTTAGCGATCATAGGATCATAATATATGCTGACCTCGTCGCCCTGCTCTATCCCTGTATCGAGGCGAAAATTCTTACTGATCGGTGGAGTAGTGAAATAATTTAGTATACCCGTTTGCGGTAAAAATTCATTATCAGGGTCTTCGGCATAAAGCCTCACTTCAAAGGCATGACCGTGAAGTTTAATATCTTTTTGGTTAAGAGGTAATCTTTCGCCCGCGCCAATACGCAACTGCCATTCCACAAGATCAAGTCCAGTGATCAGTTCCGTCACTGGATGCTCTACTTGAAGGCGGGTATTCATTTCCATAAAATAAAAAGGGGCGTCTTTTAAGCCATGCTCCACATCGACGATAAATTCAATAGTGCCTGCACCGCGGTATTTTATCGCCTTAACCGCCTTAATCGCGGTCTCGCCAATCTCGTAGCGCATATCATCACTTAAATCAGGGGCTGGTGCTTCTTCAACAACTTTTTGATGGCGTCTTTGTAATGAACAATCACGTTCATGAAGATAAACAGCATTGCCAACCATATCTGCAAAAACCTGCACTTCGATGTGACGTGACTTGCTTAGATATTTTTCTAATAAAACCTGATCATTAGCAAACGACGACTTAGCCTCTCTTTTAGCACTCTTTAAAGCCTCTAAAAAATCGTCTTCTCTCTCAACGAGGCGCATTCCCTTACCGCCACCACCCGCAACCGCCTTAATAAGCAATGGATAGCCAATATCATTGGCCTTATTTTTTAAAAACTTTTCGTCCTGATTATCACCATCATAGCCCGGAACCACGGGAACCCCCGCCGAGGCCATCACTTCTTTTGCTTTATCCTTTAGCCCCATAAGACGGATCGCCGCCCCCGTTGGGCCAATGAAACGGATATTATTCTTTTCGCATTTGTCAGCAAAATCGGCATTTTCGGACAGAAATCCGTAGCCTGGGTGAATGGCCTCTGCCCCACTTTTTTTAGCAACTTTGATGATAGCATCGGCGTTTAAATAGCTTTTTGACGCTTCCGCCGCACCAATTTCATAGGCCTCATCAGCCAGTCTTACATGACGGGAGGTGGCGTCTGCTACAGAATAAACAGCCACGGTTTTAATGCCTTTTTTACGGGCCGTGTCCATAATACGACAGGCAATTTCACCGCGATTGGCAATGAGGATTTTTTCAAACATCTTGCCCCCAATCAGCTTTACGTTTTTCAAAAAAGGCCGTTAAGCCCGTTGCCGCTTCATCACTGGTGCGAATGGTTGCTATTCTTTTGACGGTCTCATGACGCAAATCATCATTGATCGGCATTTCTGCAAAATCCAGCGCCAGTCTTTTGGCTTGTTTCATAGCCTTAGGTGCGCTTTTTAACGCGTGTTCTATTATGCGATTTACCGTTTCTTCTCTTTGATCATCATTCGTTGCTATTTCATGGATTAAACCTATGGAATGTGCCGTTTCAGCGTTAAAAAATTCACCCGTTTGAAAATATCTTTTGGCTTGTCGTGCGCCAATGGCCGCCAAAACAAAAGGCGATATTGTGGCAGGGATCAGCCCTAAATTAACTTCGGACAAGGCAAATTTGCTGGCCCTATCACCAATGATAATATCGGCGCAAGATATAAGTCCCAAGCCGCCCCCCATCACGGCGCCATGAACGCTAGCGATGGTCAATTGCTTTAAATTATACAGATCGTTTAGCATATCGCTTAATTTTTGTCCGTCCGCTAAATTTTCCTCGAAACTATAGGCAGCGGCTCGCTTCATCCAGTCAAGATCAGCACCGGCTGAAAAACTTTTGCCGTTGGCACTTAGCACCACAACATGCGTTTTTGGACAATTTTGCAAATCAGCAAAAGCATCTTTTAACTCTGC
>CALDNY010000270.1 GCA_937914685.1 uncultured Kordiimonadaceae bacterium | reverse complement strand
AAAATAGCAACACCTACTGTGCTGACATCTATAAAACAATAATCTGCATTGTAAAATCCTTCTTGCTTAAAATTCCCTCTCTATTACAGTGGCACCATATTTTATGAATCTATAGGGTTGATTGTCACATGCAGGGCCGTTCTGCGAAAATAATTTTAAAAGAAACATTTGGCTTTGATGGATTTCGCGGTAAGCAGCTTGAGATTATTGAAGATATTATTGAGGGTAACAATGTCCTCGTTCTAATGCCAACAGGGGCCGGAAAATCCCTTTGCTTTCAAATTCCCGCTCTCATGAAAGAAGGATTAGCGATTGTCATCTCGCCGCTGATTTCATTGATGCAGAACCAAGTCGAAGCTCTTAAAATTCTGGGGATTGAGGCAGAGACGATCAATTCTAATAATTCACCGGAACAAAATCAGGCTATTTGGAAAAAAATTAATCAGGGACGCTTGAAGTTTCTTTATCTATCGCCAGAAAAGCTGATTACCGATCAAATGCTTGACGTGGTTGATGATCTGAATGTTTCTTTATTTGCTATTGATGAAGCCCATTGTGTTTCCCAATGGGGGGCAGCGTTTCGGCCAGAATATGAGGGGCTGTCGTTGCTGCATACGCGCTATCCTACGGTGCCTATTGTCGCCCTAACCGCCACGGCGGATCAGGGAACGCGCGAGCAAATTTGTTCGAAGATTTTTTCAGATAACGTTACCCCTTATCTAACCGGATTTGATCGACCTAATATCGCATTGAATGTGGAAATTAAAAATGGCTGGAAGCAACAATTATTACGGTTTTTAAAAGATCGCCCCCCTGAAAATGGCATCGTTTATTGCCTGTCACGCAAAAAAACCGAAGAAGCGGCAAAGGCTTTGGTTGAACAAGGCTATAATGCGCTTTGCTATCATGCGGGCATGGCGGGAGAAAAACGCCAAGAAAACCTTAATCGATTTATGACCGAAGATGATCTGATTATGGTGGCCACCATTGCCTTTGGTATGGGCATTGATAAGCCAGACATTAGATTTGTGTACCATACGGATTTGCCATCATCACCAGAAGCTTATTATCAGGAAATTGGCCGTGCCGGGCGCGATGGGGCGCCAGCGGTTGCCCATATGCTTTACGGTATGGATGATATTCGCATGCGGCGTATGTTCATTGATAATGAAAATTCAGATGATATGCATAAACGAAGAAGCCATCAGCGTTTAAATGCTTTACTGAGTTATTGTGAGACGCCGGTCTGTCGTCGCGTATCTTTACTGGATTATTTCGATAACGAAACGAATTATAAAAATTGCGGAAATTGCGATCTTTGCGCTTGTCCGCGAAAAACTGTGCCTGCGACTGAGGCCGGGCAAAAATTTATTTCGGCCATTATGCGCACTGGTCAGAGTTTTGGAGTTGCCCATATTGTTGATATTTTAATGGGCAAAATGACAGATCGGATGGCAAAGCTAAACCATGACCAACTGCCGACATATGGCATAGGTCAGGAATTTAACGTCAGTGAATGGAAATCATTAGCCCGTCAATTGATGGCGTTGGGTTTTATTGTTGCTGATATGGAATATGGCTCTATAAAAATTACCGAAAGTGGGTTTTTGTTGCTTAAAGGACAAGAGGATTTTGATTATTGTCCTGATGTAGTTCTTAAAAAATCAAAAAATAATATAACCTCAAAAAGTAAAAAAACGGCCCTAGAGCTTAGTGATAATGATCAAGATTTATTGCATCAACTTAAAATATTTCGTAAAGAAATCGCCGCCAAACGCAGCGTTCCTGCCTATATTATTTTTTCAGATAAGAGCCTTATTGATATGGCCTCAAAGAAGCCTGTGACGCTTGATCAATTTGGCGATGTGTTTGGGGTTGGTGAGGGTAAGAAAAAGAAATTCGGTAAGCAATTTATTGAATTTATTGAACAAGCATCTTCTTGAGGGTGGTTATTTATTATTTTGCCGCCAATTAACATGTTTTAAATTTATAAATCTAGCGAGGCGATCAAGTTCAGCGTCAAGTTTTTTTCGTCTTTGCTCTCCCCATTTTACGGTTTTTTCTGGCCAAAAATTTATCACATTTAAGGTGGCTGATTTGCGATCTGCCTTTATTTCAATTCGGCCAACAAATTTATCCCCTTCAAGCAATGGATAGACGTAATATCCCCATTGGCGTTTGGCGGCAGGGACGAAAATTTCGATTTTATAATCAAAACCAAAAAGCTGCTTTAGCCGCGCACGATCCCGAATAGCAGGATCAAAAGGATTAATTATTCTCATTCGGGAAGTAGGAGTGGGAAATTGGTTCAATGTTTTTTTAATATCATGTGGGGCAAATGCCTTGATCCAACTGCCATCCATCGCTTGCCACTCAATTGAAGTTAGCTGGTGTTGGTTTTCTTGCGACCAGTTTTTTACTTCCTTTATGTCCGTTGCTTGCCAGAAATTTTGGATGTCTTTTAAGGAACCAAAGCCCAACCGACTAAGGGCTTCATTGCAGAGCCAATTAATTTGCTGTGTTTGTGAAAATTTTTGCTCTCTTATGTTTTGCGGGATAACGCGGTGAGATAAATCATAAAATTTTTTGAAGTTTTCACGGTGCGATGTACTAAGCTCGCCTGAGTACCACATATAATCAAGGGCGAGTTTGTGTGGTGGGCGCGCCCACATGCTTTTTTTGCCTTTAATTTTGCTATCAAAAGCATGTGTCGACAAAGGGCCTTCAGTTTGAATGCGTGCTTTGATGAGTTCT
>CALDNY010000269.1 GCA_937914685.1 uncultured Kordiimonadaceae bacterium | reverse complement strand
ATCAATATGCCAATCGGGAACGCCACGCTCAAGTTGCCCAAGACCTATTGGATCAGGGCAAGGCCTATCATTGTTATTGTTCAAAAGAAGAATTAACCCAAATGCGCGAGACGGCAAAAGCAGAAGGCAGACCAATGGGTTATGATGGGCGTTGGCGTGATCGTGATCCTTCTGAGGCACCAAAAGATATCCCCCCCGTGATCCGCTTTAAAGCACCAAAGACAGGCCAAACATTGATTAAAGATTTGGTTCAAGGCGATGTGGTGACTTTAAATGAACATTTAGACGATATGATTTTGCTGCGCGCGGACGGATCACCTACTTATATGTTATCGGTGGTGGTCGATGACCATGACATGGGAGTAACTCATGTGATCCGTGGTGATGATCACCTGACTAATGCCGCGCGGCAGGCTCAATTGATATTAGCCATTGGTTGGCAACTTCCCATATATGCGCATATCCCGCTTATTCACGGCTCAGATGGGGCAAAATTATCCAAACGTCACGGCGCACTTGGTGTTGATGCCTACCGCGACATGGGATATTTACCTGATGCGTTGAAAAACTACCTATTACGCCTTGGTTGGGCTCACGGCGATGATGAGATTATTTCACAATCCCAAGCGATAGAATGGTTTGATTTAGACGGTGTCGGAAAGTCCCCTTCACGTTTTGATTTTGCCAAACTTGAAAATTTAAACGGCATTTATATGCGCGAAACCGCCAGTGATATAACCTTAAGAGATGGCTGTTTGGGGTTTTTAGAAAAAGCCATTGGTCGCAGCTTAAATGACAATCAAAAAGAGACGCTATTAAAAGCCATCAGCGGCCTTAAAAGTCGGTCCAAGAATTTAATTGATCTTGGAGTCAGTGCAGAATTTTTATTCGCCCCTCGCCCACTTGAAATCATTGCAAAGGCCCAGAAAGCCTTAAATGATGAGGCGTTGATTATGCTTAAAAAAATCACACATCTGCTGAGCGACATTGACAATTGGCAACAGGATATTATCAACGAAGTCATTAATAATTTCGTTGAAAAGGAAGATATTGGTTTTGGTAAAATCGCCCAACCATTAAGAGCCGCACTTACGGGAAGCAATGTATCGCCTGGGGTCGGCGAAGTCCTTGAATGGTTAGGAAAAGAAGAAAGTATTTCAAGAATTAAGGATCAAACAGGTTAAGGAAAAAAATTAAAAAAAATAAACAATTTGTTTATTAAAATGAGATATAAATTATTTATA